>CAMYTM010000031.1 GCA_947297555.1 uncultured Mycoplasmatota bacterium
GTGTTCTTATAAACATAGAGGAAAACAAAGACTTTATCCAAAATCACTTAGGGATGGTTTGGAATAAATTATACAAAAAAGAGTTAATAGATAAATTACGTTTCCCTAAAAATTTAAGATATGAAGACAACGCTTTTATCTATCCTCTTCTTACCAAAGTAAACAAAGTAGTAATTACAACAGAAATTTTATACTTTTATCGCATACATTTTCAAGGATTTATGTTAAAAAATAGTTTTATTCCAAATAGTGTTATATTAGATCTTTATAAAATAACGGATTTAATAAAAAAACAATGCCTAAAATACGGAACATATGAAAAATATAAAGAAAATATTAATTATATTATGCAAGAGAAAATATTTGATACAATATTACAAATCTCAACTTGGATAAAAATTTCAAAAACGGACAAAATGAAAATTATCAGCAACCTTTATCTATATAATAAAAAGCAATATAAAATGCCTGAAATAAAACAAACGAATTATATTGAAAACAGGCTTTCTAAATTTAAATTTATAGCCAAAATAAAAAAATACTGGATTCTACATTTCATAAAAAAAGAATTCACATTAAACAATAAAGAAGAAAATTATTTAGATTTTGTCAAAAATATTCTTTCTAAATACGAAAGGTGACTTACTAAAAGCCACCTTTTTTATAATTCACTTAATATTTTTTCTATTTCCTCTTTTGATTTAAAACCAATTTCTTTTCTTGCTTCTTTACCATCTTTAAAGAAAACAAGTGTTGGAATACTCATCACTCCAAATTCTTGGGAAAGTGCAGGATGAGTATCTGTATTAACCTTAATTATATTTACATTTTCTAATTGTTCTAAGACAGAGCCTAACATTTTACAAGGGCCACACCAATCGGCATAGAAATCAACAAGATAATCACCATTTTGTATAATATCATACAAATTTTCAGTTTCCAAATATTTAATCATTATTTACCCTCCTTCTCATACTTTTGAATAATCACATTAGCATCCTTTATTTTCAATTTATTCTTCTCTAATAGTTTATTCGCATTCTCAACACTTAATACATTATATTTTAGTAAAATATCGAGTCCATCTTGATTCAACTTTTCTTTATCTTGTGTTGTAGTATAATTTTTATTTAAAGCAACCACTTCTTTTACAGCAGAATAAGACCCCTCTAAAACATTACTAATAACAGGTGTTCTTCCTAAAATAAAATTGGCTAGCCTACTATCTGTAATTAAACTACTTTGTACATTAAAACTGACTAAAGCAAATAAAACTGCAAATACAAAGACATACATTTCTAAAAGACCAAAGATAGCGCCTAAAATTTTGGAAGGAATTCCAAGTATAATCGTAAATTTTAATAATGTTTCAATAATTCCAGATATTTTAATCACAATTCCTAATATAGAAGATAAAATTGCAAATAAAATAACAAAAGCAAGGGCTTCATATATTAAAATGTTTAATACAGTAATTCCAACATTAAAGAATGGAAAGTACGTATACAAGATTACAGATAATGGATTTTTCAATGTAAAAGATAAAACCAAAACTAAAATCGTTCCAACTAAAGAAACTACACTCTTAATAACTCCTTTCTTAAACCCAACTAGGGCCCCCATTAACAAAAACAAAATAATAATTGCATCAATAATACTTAACATATCAATTCTCCTAACTTAACTATTATTATAGTATACAGACGAAAAAAAATCTATGCTATTTTTTTATATTTGTCAATTCAAAAAAATGCTCATAAAAAAATATCAAATAGACTTTAAAAGTAAAATTTGTTACAATAAACACAAAGAGGTGATACTTTGACAATAGTATTTAAAGTAAGTGAAAATGTAAAGAAAAAAATGATAGAGTATTATAAAAATTCCTATAGAGAAAAAACGCCTCCGTATGCTATATTCCAAGCAGATGAAGCAGATACAATTATTACTCTATATGAAAGTGGAAAAGCAATGTTTCAAGGGATAAGTGCTGATGTTGATGCCAATATTTGGGTAGATATGGAGCGTAAATTAAACAATCGTACCATTGATATCAATGAAACTAAAAAAGAAAAAGAAAAATATAAAGAAGAATTAAATTATTTTTATAGTATGGCAACGATTGGTTCCGATGAAGTAGGAACAGGAGACTATTTTGGTCCCATTATCGTAACCGCTTCTTTCGTTAGTAAAGAAAAAATTAATTTAATAAATGATTTAGGCGTAAAAGACTCCAAAAAATTAACAGATGAAAAAATATTAAAGATTGCTCCTACTCTTATTAAAGAAATTCCTTATATAACTTATACATTAAACAATAAAGACTATAATGCTTACCAAGAAAAAGGATATAACATGAATAAGATAAAAGCCATCTTACATAATAAAGTACTTTACTCTATTACCCATAAAGAGGAAAAATATCCTTATGATAAAATTGTAGTAGACCAATTTGTATACCCTAGAAAATATTTTGAACATATTATGGAAGCAACAGAAAAGGTAACAGATATAACTTTTACAACAAAAGCCGAAAGTAAATGTGCAAGTGTTGCGGTTGCCAGTGTTATTAGTAGATACTTCTTTTTAATGAAAATGGATGAGTTAAGTAAAGAACTTAGTTTAACAATTCCAAAAGGAGCAAATGATATTGTTGATCAAATTGGAAAAGAAATAGTCGAAAAATATGGTTTTGATAAATTAAAAACAATTGCTAAATTAAATTTTAAAAATACAGAGAAAATAAAAGAATCTTTAAGAAAATAGACTTAAGATTCTTTTTTCTATACTTAAAACACTTTTAGTAAAAATGTCTTTAACTCCAAATACTTATCACCTTCTCCACTCTTGATTTTATAGTCAACAAAAGAAAGTTCTTTTAAAAAAGAAACTAAATCATCTTCATAAAATTTAGTATTTTCTCGTTCTATTTTATCTACTTGCCAATCTTGTAAACCAAGTTTTTTCGCAACCTCTTTTTTTCGTATTCCTAAACGCATTAAAGATGAGACACTAAACATCAAACGAAATTCTCGAGCAAGCAACATAATAAGAGCAATAGGATCCACTTTCAAAATACATAAATCCTCCAATATCTTAAGAGAAAGACGAGCATTTTTATCTATCACCGCTTCTACAAACTTAAAGTTATTATCAGCAAGAGTTTTCGTAACAATTTCCTTTACATCTTCTAATTCGATTTTCTGAGGTTCCTTGTAATACAGAAATATTTTATTCAATTCATTATAAATAAAATCGTAATTATTCGTACAAGCATTCATAATGTATGCAATGGTTTCATTATCAATCTTAAATTTATGATAAAAACAATAATCACGCACCTTAGTCATTAAATCATTAGAAGACAAAGAACCTACAGAAACCACTTTAAATTTTTTAGCAAATTCTTTATAAACTTTTTTTCGTGCATCCACTTTTTCATAAGAAGTAAAAATAATTGTAGTTAAAGCAATAGGATTCTCCATATATTTAAAAAGAAGTTCAATATCCTCTTCTCTCACTTTAGCACTTGTAAAAAAAGAAGCATTTCGAACAATTAAAAATTTTTTCTCTTGAAACATCGAAACATAAGTTGCCTCCTTAATAACATCCTCTAAAGATGAAATGCTTAAATCCATTTTAACAACATTAATATTTTCTTTTACTATTTTTTGAATCTCTTCTTCAATAAGCCGATAACTTTCACCATAAATCAAGTACATACAAAAATCCTCCTACTTCATTATATCATCATTTTTATATTTCCAAAAAATTTTTACCAAAGAAAAAAGAAGAAATTTTTCCTCTTCATCTATATAAACACATACGTCTGTGTACTTTATATTATGCTAAAGTTTTCTTAATGTGAAAACCGTTTTTTCGAATTACCACCTGAATAGTTCCCATCTCTTGAGTGTTTAACATAGAAATATTTAATTTTTTTAGATTGTCAATTGTTTCTTTAGAAGGATGATGATACCTATTGTTTCTCCCTGCTGATATTATAGCATAATTAGGATTCACATTCTTTAAAAAAGCAAAAGAAGAACTTGAATTTGAGCCATGATGACCAACTTTCAAAAAAGAAGAAGATACATTTACTTTTTTTATAAAATCTTGTTCTACATCACTAGAAGCATCTCCCATTAATAAGAAATCATAATCAAATATTTTGATTTTTGTAAGAATACTGTTATCATTCTCATTATTGTAAATCTTTAGAAAATAGGTTTGGAAATCAAAACAACGAGATTGATATTGATTTATACTTTTATACTTTTTGATTAATTCTTTTTCTAAATCAGTTGTTTTTCCTTTATTTAGCATTACTTGTTTTATTTTTATTTTACTACCAATATCTTTTGCATACCCAATATGATCTTTATCTCCATGCGTGATTAATAGCAAATCAATTTTACGAATTCTTTTGCTTTTTAAAAATGATACAATATTATCGGCCAGATTAAATTCCTTATTTTGTATTTGATATTCTTTCTTTTGATACGTTACATTACCACCTGTATCAATCAAAATAACTTCCTTATTTTGCGGAGAAATAAATAAAGTAGCATCTCCCTGTCCAACATCTAAAAAATACACTTCATAATGAAAGCGAAACAAATTTTGATTATAAAAAAGAAATAAAAAAAGCGATAAAAGGCAAAACATTTTTTTAGACCAAAACAAAATACTTAGTATTAATAAAAAATAAAATAGAAACACTTCCCATAAGTAAATTTTCCCAAATACTAAGGGAATAGAAATAACAGCAAAACAATCATTTAACCATGTAAGCAAAAATGTGAAAAATTGAAATATTGGAAAAAAAATAGGAAACAAAAATGTAATAAGTGCACAGGGAAAGACAAAAATACTAATAAATGGCACCAAAATAATATTATTAAATATAGACAATAAATTAATCTCATAGTTCAAATAAATCGAAATAGGCAAACTAAATAAAAATGTAATCAAACTAACCATTACAATCTGTAATATTTTATTTTTTCGATTTAACCCAGAACTACAAAATAATAACGAAAACGTAACTATAAAGGTATACCAAAATCCAATATTGTAAACATAAAATGGATTCACAAGTAAAAGCAAAAAAAACGTTAAACAAAGAACTTTTAATTTTGAAAGGGATAAACCCATTTGTTTATTAAAATCTAAAAGAAGCATAAATAAAATTGCTCTTAAAAAAGAAACTGGAAAACTTGTAATGAATAAATATAGCCCTAGAAAAAGATAAATGACTATCTTTTTTCTTTTAAACTTTTTTAAAATTTTACTCAAAAAAAGAGAAAGAAGAGATAGATGCATACCAGATAAGGCAAATAAGTGACTTACGCCATTTTCTATTATGTTATCATACTCATCACTTGCAATAAAGGATTTATCCCCCAAAATAAAGGCTCTTAAATAGGAATTATTTCCAAGTGATTGTATACGCATTTCCATTTTATTTTTAATAGTCTGTAAGAACCCAATCTTCGCATTTAATATCTCTATCTGAGAAACTTGAAAACAAAAATAAATATGCTGATTATACAAGTATTTCTTATAGTCAAAAGTATTGGGAATTGTCATTCCAATCACATCTTTTTTTTCACCTTTTAATTTTAGTATCCTTCCTATTTTTAAATCTTGTATAAGCGAAATTTTTTCTTCATTGCTTTTTATATAATATGTGGCCCGAATTTTCTCTTTATCTTTCAAAATCATATTTAACTTATCTCCATCAATAGAAAAAGAAACAAGTTTTGCATCGATTTCTTTTGTATTTGCAGGAATACTGGTTTGGTATCTCACTACTTTTGTAAAAAAGAAAACATAAAACAATAGAATAAGTAAAAAGAAAACATAAAAAGAATTAGACTGTAATAGAATCTTTAATCTTTTCATAAACTGACTCTCCAATACCAGAAACATTCATAATTTCTGTGATATCTTTAAAAGATGTATTATTTCGATATTCTATAATTGCAAGTGCTTTTGATTCCCCAATACCAGTTAAAGTCATCAATTCCTCTTTGGAAGCAGTATTTAAACAAACTTTTCGATTTGCATTCTCGACTGACGTAGAAGTTGTAGGAGCACTACTTTCTGGTTTTACATTAGTAGAAGTAGAACCTGTTGGTAAAACAGTACTACTTTGTTGTTGTTTTTTCAACTCTGTTTTTGAAAGAATGATAACAACATCTTCATCTTTTAATTTTTTACTTAAATTAATATTTTCAGTAGTTGCATTCGTCTTAAGTCCCCCTGCCAGTTTTATCAAATCATTGACAATCGTCTCATTTTCTACTTCATATACCCCTGGTTTCTTGACATATCCTTTAAGATCTACTTTGATTTTAGAATAATTTTTCTCTTCTTCCAAAGACGTTTGAGGACACTCTTCACAAATACAAGCGTCTGTTTTTTCTTCCTGATTTAAAAAATAGAAAAACGAAAAAGCATTAGTAAAACATAATAGACAAATCAAAGCAAAAAGAAAAATCTTTCCCTGAAAACATCGTTGTATAAAATCCATAATAATTTATCACCTCCACTATTATATATACATCGCAAATTTGGTATTTCCTTTTTTAAAACTAAAAAAAGACAAATTTTAAAAAATTGTCTCTTAAATTATTTTATATACTAGTAAAATAATAGTATATACTCCAACTATAACTTCTTCATATCTTGTTGAAACTTCGCTGTTTTATTTTCATAAGCCACCCTTTGTACGACAAAAAGCATTAAAATTAAATTAATAGTAAAACTTCCACCATACGTTAAGAATGGAATAGGTACACCTGTTAAAGGAATAAGTGCTAAAATTCCCATCAAATTTACTAATAAATGAAGTAAAATCAAAGCAAACGTTCCATAACACAAAATCATATTACGTACATTCCCAGAAGCACCTTTGCCAATCTTCAAAATACGGTATAACATATATAGATACCCAAACAAGACTAAAATTCCAACAATTGCTCCTAATTCTTCTACTAAAATAGGAAAAATAAAATCAGTATGAGCCTCTGGTAGATAAAGATATTTTTGTGTTGAATTTCCAAGACCCACCCCAAACAAGCCACCATTATGAATAGCAATAAATCCATTACATACCTGATACCCTGTATCTTCTGAATACCTAGCGCAAGGATTTTTAAACTGTAAACGTCCAAGTTGTCGCTCATTTAAAATACTAGAACCATTATAGATTAAAGCGATACCTCCAATCACCACAGCAACGACTAGAACTATAAACA
>CAMYTM010000032.1 GCA_947297555.1 uncultured Mycoplasmatota bacterium
ATAATTAGTAATATTCTAACAGTTATTTTCTACGACAAAGTGGCAAATTTTTCCTATATTAATGTCTTTAATTGGATTATTTATTTTGTTATCGGAATGTATATAAATCAATATAAATTACTACCAAGATTAAAAGAAAAAATAAAAATTCCTTATATGATTATTATAAGTATTATTCTACTTCATTTAATTTTTAATATCAAATTATCCTATTTCTCATATTTTGGATTTATAACGATTTTACTTAATTTCTCAATTTTAGTAAGTAAACTTTATGATAAAATACTAAATAATAAAATAATTCAATTCATAGGAAAAACATCATTTTCTATTTATTTAATCCATTTGCCAATCGCAGGAGTTGTTTCTAGAATATGCAATTTATTTAATACTGGCTTATTTGTATTTATAAGACCGTTTGTTACTTTAGGGATTACGGTTATAGTTATTCTTATTTACCAAAAAACAATTAAAAAATTAAAATTGCCTAGTATTTTTTATCCACTGCTAGGCTTAAAGAAAGAGTGAAAATATAATGAAAATAGTATTTTGCGGAACTAATTTGCCTGAAAGTTTAGATTTAGAATTACACGATTTATCTTTATCTGGAAATCGATTTCAAAATAATATATATACATTTATAAAAATGAATAATAAAGATATATTTTCTCTAAATTATATAGGATATCCTATTGAAAGTGAAAAAATAGAATTAGTTGAAAAAGCCATTTCTTTAGAGAAAGACAAAAACTATGTATTTAAAAATGGAAATATAATAAAGAGTATGCTTATGTATAGAAAGCAATTAAAAAAAATTCTAAAAGAAGCCAATGCTGTTATTGCATACAATGTGTGCTATCCATGGCTATTATTACCATTTATGGCTCGTCATAGAAAATGCAAATCTGTTGTTATTCTAGCAGATTATAGCGGGGCAGAAAGCTATAAAAGTTTATTTATGAAATTGTTTGCAAAAGTTTGCCTTTTTGATATGAGAAACTACGATTTAGTCGTAGGTTTATCAAGTAATATAAAAAATAAATTAACAAAGAAACAAAAATTTATCTGTGTTGAGGGTGGGATTAATTTGACCGACTTCTTAACAGAAAAATTTAAAGCCCTACCACAGACTAAAAATGAAAAAATAAGAATTATGTATTCGGGTGCTTTAAAAGATGTGACAGGGGTAGATTTATTTTTAGATGCCATAAAAAAAATTAAAAACCCAGACATAGAATTTATTTTTAGTGGCAAAGGAGTTTTAGAAAATGAAATAATAAAACAGGCTAAAAAGGATAAAAGAATTATCTTTAAAGGGAGTATGCCTTATGAAGAATATTTAAGTGTATTAAGTAATGCACATATACTTATCAATCCTCGAAATATGAATATGCCAGAAAATCAAAATAATTTTCCATCTAAATATATGGAATATTTAGCCTCAGGAAGAGTACTTATTTCTACCAAATTTGCAGGATTTGAAAAATTTTTAAATACGGCTTTTTTCTGTGAAAGTACATCTGAAGATTTAGCAAAAACAATAGAAGAAACTATAGATAAATATAACAATGTTTATCAAGATATTTTTACAAAAAATAGAGACATAGCACAAAACTATGATTTTAATGAACAAATGAAAAAAATTTTAAAAGAAATCCCAAAAATAAATTAATATCTAATAAATTAAACTATGATATAATGATTGCATATAAAATAAAAATGGAGTAAAAACTATGAAAATATCAATAATAACTGTTTGTTATAATTCTGAAAAAACGATAAAAGATACATTAGAATCAGTTTTATCACAAACCTATACGAATTATGAATATCTAATCATTGATGGCAGAAGTACAGATCAGACTTTAAATATTATAAAAGAATATGAAAAAAAATTTAAAGGAAGATTAAAATATACTTCTGAAAAAGACAAAGGTTTATTTGATGCCATGAACAAAGGAATAAAAAAATCTACTGGAGATATTATTGGAATTATTAATTCAGATGATGTTTTATCACATGAAACTGTTTTTGAAAAAGTAGTAAAAAGTATAAAAGATGTTGATGGGGTTTATTCAAATCTTTTAATGTTAAATGAATCTTTACAAAGACCAAATCGTTTATTTAAATCCAAAGTAGTATCGAAATATTTTGGCTGGCATATGCCACATCCAACTTTATATTTAAAAAAAGAAGTGTATGAGAAATATGGAAACTTTGATTTGAATTTTAGAGTTTCTGCTGATTTAGACTTTATGTTAAGAATAATAAAAAATAATGTGAATTTAAAATACATAAATGATTATTTTGTATATATGAGAGCAGGAGGAGCCAGTACAAAAGGCTTAAAAGGATACTATAATAATTTTAAAGAAAGTTATAAAGTATTAAAAAAGAATAAAGTATTACTTCCGCTTATAACGAATATAAAAAGAACTCTTGTAATGTATCACCAAAGATTTGCTGTCAATAACAAAAAAGAAATTAAACGTGCATTAAGTGTAAAAAAAGTCAAACCAAAACTAATTCAGATAAATACAGTATGCAATGGTTCAATAGGCAAGATCATGGGGGATATTGGAAGAAAAGCCAATAGTGAAGGATTTGAAACGTTAATAATATACGCTAGAAGAAAAGGATTTCAAGATTTAAAATGTATTAAAGTAGGAGGTTTTTTCTCTTTTTGGTTTCATGTTTTTATTACAACTATTTTTGATTTAAATGGGCATGGCTCTTATTTTAAAACTAAAAAAATAGTGCGAATTTTAAAGGAAGAAAATCCCGATATTATTCAGTTACACAATATTCATGGATATTATTTAAACTATAAAGTTTTATTTACGTATTTAAAAAATGAATTTAATGGAAAATTATTTTGGACTTTCCATGATTGTTATTCTTTTACAGGACATTGCCCCCATTTTGTAGCAGTAAATTGTAACAGATGGAAAGAACAATGTTTTAATTGTCCGAATAAAAAAAAATACCCAGTTAGTTTATTTTACGATCGTTCTAAAAAGAATTACATGGAGAAAAAAAAATTATTTGCAAGTATTCCGAATTTAACGATTATAACTCCATCTGATTGGTTAAAGAATTTAGTAAAGCAATCTTATTTTTCAAAATATCCTATTATTACAATTCTTAATTGGATAGATTACAAGATATTTAAACCACGTGAAGATAAAAAAGTATTATCAAAATACAATATATTAAACAATAAAAAAATAATTTTAGGCGTTGCAAACATTTGGGATGAGAGAAAAGGCTTGAGAGTTTTTAAAGAACTTGCAGAAAAAATAAGTGATGAATATAGAATTGTGTTAGTAGGATTAAATAAAATACAACTAAAAAAATTAAAACCGAAAATGATAGGGATAAAAAGGACTGAGAATCAAGAGGAACTAGCAGTTATTTATACAAAAGCCTGTATATTTATAAATCCTTCTAAAGAAGAAACCTTTTCGCTAACTACGTTAGAGGCAATAGCATGTGAAACACCAGCAATTGTATTAGGAACAAGTGCAGTAAAGGAACTTATAAATGCTGAAAATGGAGAAGTTTTAAAAGAAGAAACTTTAGAAAATTATTTAAAAGCCATTCAGAAACTGGAGAACAAAAAAATAGAGAGAACAAAAATGAAAAAGTATTTTGAAAAATATGATAAAGAAATGCAAGTGAGTAAATATTTACAAATTTATGAAAAGAAATAAAAGTTATTCGAAAAGATATAACTTTTTTCTTTTGACCTAAATTTCCACTTATTTACAATTATCTAAAAAATTTTGCTATAATAAATATATAGGGTGGAGGATTTACATGGCAACTAAAAAAAGCAATATATTATACGTAGTAGTACCATGCTACAACGAAAGTGAAGTATTAGAAGAAACAACCAAACGATTAACAGAAAAACTAAACCAAATGATTAAAGATAAACTCATTGATAAAAAAAGCAAGATTATGTATGTAAATGATGGCTCAAAAGATAACACTTGGGATTTAATTGCAAAATTTAACCAAGAAAATAACTTAGTAACTGGTGTGAACTTATCAAAAAATAGAGGACATCAAAATGCTCTTTTAGCGGGACTTATGACGGCGAAAGAATATGCAGATATCGTCATTAGTATGGACGCTGATTTACAAGATGATATAGAAGTTATGAACCAAATGGTGAGTGAATACAAAAAGGGTTCTGCTATTGTATATGGAGTTAGAAATAGTCGCAAAAAAGACACCTGGTTTAAAAAGCACACAGCCCAAATGTTTTATAAACTTATGAAACTACTAGGAGTAGACGTTATCTATAACCACGCAGATTATCGTCTGCTTAGTAAACGCGTTTTAGAAGAACTAGCAAACTATAAAGAAGTAAATTTATTTTTAAGAGGCATTATTCCTTTAATTGGATTCAAATCATCTATTGTGACTTATGAACGCCACGAAAGATTTGCGGGAGTTAGTAAATACCCTTTAAAAAAGATGATAAACTTTGCCATTGAAGGAATTTTATCGTTTAGTGTTAAGCCCTTAAGAATTATTACATTATCTGGTTTTTTCATTTCTCTTATTAGTTTTCTATTTTTACTTTATGTTGTGATAGGGCACTTCATTACTGGAAATGTAGCAGGGTGGACAACCATTGTAACCTTAATCTGTTTCTTCGGAGGATTCCAAATTTTTTGCATTGGTGTCATTGGAGAATATATTGGAAAAATTTATAGTGAAACCAAACAAAGACCAAGATACACCATAGAGGAGGTACTAACAAATGATTAAGGAAAAACTAGAAAAATTAGAAGGAATTTTACAAAAAAAAGAAGGAAAGTTTAAAGAAAACTTACCATATCTTTTACTTTTTTTTGGCATATTTGTCTTACTATTTTTTATGCACCATGTCATTGCCATGTATTTTGATGACTTTGGCAATGCTTCCTTAAGTTATACATCTCCATCACCAGATGTTTTAGGAACGCACTATACTTTTGCTCAACTCTTAGATTGGTGTAAATCGATTTATATGGGGTGGGGAGGAAGAATACTTTGGGCTTCCGTATTCTTAATTCCCCTTCTTAAATTTGGAGAAGGAATTTACTTTGACATTCAAAGTGTAGTCAATACTCTTATTTTATATCAAATCTTTAAAATAGCCCAAAAAATCACAAAAAACAAATATATATTTCTTCCAATTGTTTTGTTCATTCTTTATGGACTTATCAACATGGTATATTTAAAACATGGTATTTATTGGGCTTCAGCATCAATTCTTTATATATGGCCACTGCTTCCTATGTTTTTGTTTATCTATCTATTTTTAAAACTAACCGAAAAACAAGAAAACAATGAAAAAATAAATTACTATTTTTATTTGCCCATCCTTATAATACTAAACTTCTTTGCCACTTTCTCCCAAGAACAAATAGGAGTGGCTATGATTGTATTCTTAACCCTTTATATCATTTGTTGCCATGGTAAAAAGGTAAAACAATTTAAACTATTAGATATAACAAATGGAATAGTATGTATTTTAAGTTTCGCGGCTTTAATGCTTGCACCAGGAAACTATGCTAGATTAAATACCAATATAGAATTTGCAAGTCTAAGCCTAACAGAAAAGATTATAAAAAACTTTCCAACAACAATTGCCTCTATCTTTCGTTCTGAAATGACTTTGTTTATGGTCATTTTGACGATCATTTTTATTGCTTGCTTATTAAAATACCGTAAAAGTTTAAAAATAAAAGAAAAAACGATTGTCTTATCAAATGTTTTGTTTATTCTATTTAGTATTCTTTGTTTCGTTTTACAAAAATACGTTAAAATAACAGTTGGTATTTACGGAATCGTATGGATTATCTATATTGGCATTTGGATGCTTATTTATGGCTATCAAAGAAAACAAATGAGTATACCTGTCATTGCAATCACAGGATGTTCTTCTATATTTTGTTTACTTCTATCCCCAGTTTTAGGAGGAAGAACCAACTTACCTTTTATATTCTTTATCTTTATTCTCATTGCCATCTTTACATCAGATTTCTTAAAAGACACTAAAAGATATGTAAGTTTATGCTTCCTTATCTGTATGATTCCCTTTGCTCTTAAAGGAGCCATAAACTATTATGCTACCTATAATGGATATTTAGAAAATAAGCCAATCGAAGACTTAAATTTTGAAATTTTAAGACACCATGAAAATACCGATAAAAAAATCATTACTCTATACAAAAGCAAAACCACCTGGTTTGGTTCTACTAGAAGTTATGAAGAACCTTCCATGGACTATTGGATAAAAGAATACTTTAACATCCCACAAGATGTAGAATTTCAATGGGTAGACATTTATGAGGACATAAGAGAATGAAAATAAAAGTAGTAAAAATAATCAAACAATTTTTTAAATTTGGCATTGTAGGTTGTATTAATACATTTAGTTCTTGGATATTTTATTACAGTTTACTATTTATCAAAGTACACTATTTAATTGCAACCACCATTGCATATCTATTAAGTTCTATTATTGGATTTATCTTAAACAAATCGTGGGTATTTGAAAACAAAGTGTATAACTATCGTAGTATTCTAAAATACTATGTTGTCTATGGAAGTTCTTATCTTATCAACATGGGGTGTATGTTTTTCTTTGTAGAAGTTATGCACCTATCCGAAATGATTGCACCTATACTAACCTTAATTATAACAGTTCCTTATAATTATCTATTTAGTAAAATATGGGTATTTAAAGAAAAAGAAAATAAATATTTAAAAGAACCTAAAAAATATCATACATTTTCCATTTGTGCATACAAAGAATCCAAGTATTTAGAAGAATGCATAAAATCTTTAAAAAAACAAACAATAGAATCCAATATTATCATAGTTTCTTCTACCAAAAATAATCATATTGATTCCTTAGCCAAAAAATATAAAATAAAGGCTTATTATAGAGAAGGGAAAAGTGATATTCAAGAAGATTGGAATTTTGGAGTAAAGATGGCCCAAACAGAGTTAATAACAGTTGCTCATCAAGATGACGTATATGAAGGCACCTACCTTGAAAATATATTAACAAATTACACAGGAAAAGAACTTATGTTATCCACAGATAATTATTTCTTAAAAAACAATCAAAAAATAATTGAAAAAAATTTAAAAATTAAAAAAATATTAAAAACTCCTTTGAGAATTCCGGGGTTTGCAAATATTAGGTGGATTCGCAAATTAACACTTGCTTTTGGGAATACCATACAGTGTCCAAC
>CAMYTM010000033.1 GCA_947297555.1 uncultured Mycoplasmatota bacterium
ACTCATTTGATAAAAATAAAGAAAACTGATAAGGGATAAGCAAATAGGAATTGCACAGGCAACGAAATGATTGATTTTCTTTCCTACTTTGTCCAAAAAAAGGAAAAGAAAAGGAAAAACAAGTTCAAATTGTAAAAGTATACCTATGTACCAAAAATGTAAAAAAGGAGAATGAATCGCACGAGCAAAGTAATCCAAATTGGCATCGATTTGCCAAAAATTATTTACTCCTAATAATACAGAAGTCGTTTCTGGTTTTAAATTAAACCAGACAATATTAGGGCAAAATGAAAAAAATGCAATGGTGAGAAATACAACAAAAACTAAAGGAAGATATACTTTTACAAGACGATCTTTATAATAAGAAAAAATGGAAAATTTTTCTTTTTTGAAAGCCGCAGTACAAGATAAATAGCCACTTAATACAAAAAATATACAAACGGCTAAATATCCACCGTTTACTATATTTAGATGATAAAAAAGAATGGACAAGCAAGCCAAAACTCTTAATACGTCCAATTCTTTATAATACTTCCCTTGTTTTTTACTTCTCATTTCACACCACACTACACTACTTCATATTATTTTACAACCTGTAAATATTTAACCAATTTATGTTCTTTACTATTGTATCACACTTTTTTTCTATTTTACATTACTTCATTTTAGTTTTCTTTTCCACTTCCCTATTCCATTTAAGGATTCCATATATATTTATTAATAAATATCCAATAGAGACGAGTAACATCATTGTAGAGCCTTCTCCTTTATTTAGAAAAGTTATGATCCAAATACTTAAATCAATTACATTATTGAGTAACCATAACCACCAAGATTCTTTAAAACGAAGAATCATAAGAATTACTCCGCATAAATTTATACAATTAGAAGTTGCATCTAAAAATATAAGTCTTTGGCCAGGTATTAAACTCAATAAATATCCAAGTAACAAACTACCTACCAAACAAGATATTATAATGATAATAGCATTTTTTAAAGTAAATCCTCTTACCTTTACATTTTTTTCTTCATTTAAATTTTTATTCCAAGTGACAAAACCTTTCACTTGAAGTGGTGAAAAGATAAATACATAAAAGAAAAATATTCCATACAAATTATTTTTTAATGAAACATACCCCATCAAAAGATAATTAAGAAAACCTAAACTATAATTGATTCTTTTTCCTTCACTCGCAAAATAAGCACATAATATTCCTGTTAATAAAATAGTACTTCCAAGTAGAATATCATTAGAAAGTATACCACATATCAGTGAAATTAATATACAAATAATAGTGACAATTAAATATTTTTTATTCATCTGTCATTTCCCAACTTTTAAAATAAATGCATTCTAGATTTTTGTTAAACTTAATTTCATAAATCCCATCAAAATCCTGATTGTTTTGTTTTAATATCCACTCTGCAATAACTGTATAGCCATCTATTTTATAAGTTCCTTTATAACTCATTTTAATGGTAAAGGCTATTGCATACAAAAGAGAAATGGACTTTTTATACTCGCTTTCTTCTTCGTTTGGATCTCCACTCCCACGAACGGCTATGTAATTCATTTTAGGAATTGTGACGATGCTCGGTTTATTTTTTGGCATATAAAATTCTTTATATTCCTTTTTATAATCAAATGCCATAGAAACACCAACTTTCTTTTTAAGTATAACATAGTTTTATTTATAATTTATATTATTATTTTTGAGATAAAAAATAATTTCTTTAATGAAATATAAAAGTAGAACATGAAAAAGAACAAACCCATATTTACGATTTGCTCTAAAAAATGCTATTCTTTATTCTTGTTCATTTCTTTTCTCTGTACAGTGACATTCTGGATTCGCACAAGTACAATTAGGATTATAACCACTAGCACATTCTAAATCACAAGTACATTTCCATCTTTTTAAAGTTGGAAACAATTTTTGACAGTGTTCTTTCATCTCTTCCTTTGTCATGCCTGCTTGTTCACTATATTCTGAACACCTTTCAATATATTCTTCCATGGAAACTTTATCTTTAAATTCACCTAAAAGATAGCAATACTTACAATAATCGTTATTGATACTTCCATCTTTATTTGTTCCTAATTCTTCCACGCTAGTTATAGGCATTCCACAACTCTCACATATTTTATTTTCCATTTTACCTCCATTTTCAAAAAATATTTTCTTATCTACATTATATCATACACTTTAAGATATGAACCAATGAAATAAACCATTTTTAAGTACCATTTTATTTTTAAAACTTAACTACAATGGTTAACATATTATTATGATATTTTGCCTCAATTTCTCCATTACATAAATCTACTAATTGTTTAGCAATTGATAAACCAATACCATTCGATTTTTTAGCATTTTGAACTGTATAATATCTAGCAAATATTTTTTCTAAAGAAACTTTATCTAAATTTTTTGCTTTATTAACAAATTCGATTTTGCCATATTGATCCATTTTTATAAAAATTTCTTTTTCTCCATATTTAATTGCATTCGATATTATGTTTTCAAAAATTCTTTTCAACATATTTTCATTTAACATACGGATGACTCTACTCTTATCTATTTCTATCTTAGGAATGATTTCTTGTTCTTTAAATAATCCATAAAAACTAGCAATAGTATCCTCTAAAATCTCATTTAAACAAATCTTTTCTTTTTTCATTTCTTTTTCTATATCAAGTGCTTTTGAAAAATCGAAAAGTTGCTCCGTTAATTCTGTTAAATCGTTCACTTTATTATCAATAATTTTTAAATACTTAATCTGTTTTTCTGTAAGATTCTCATTATCCATTAAATCAAGATAACCTCTTATGCTAGTCAAAGGTGTTCTTAAATCGTGCGATATATTTGTAATTGAAGATTTGAGTTCCCCATTTCCATTTCTATATTCTAATTCTAACTTTCGTAAATCTTTTAAACTTCTATTTAAAATAGTTGTTAATTTCTTTAAAGTATTCTCATTTGTACTAATAGTGATTAGATGATTTGTATCTGCATTTATTATGTTCACTAAAGACTTTCCAATATTCTTGATTTCAATTTTCATTATTAAAATCTTTAAACTTAAGAATATTGATATCCACAATACAATCAAAAACAAATAAAACCAGATACTCATAATCATCACCTACTCACTTTAATTCTTTCTTTTTAAATAAAACCAATCCAGTTCCTGTAAAAACGACTATAATACCTAATGAATAAATAGGTAAAATATTTAAATTTGTGACAGTTTTTCCTACTAATTGAAACATTTGACCTGCTGGATTAACATCAAGTAATGTTTGGTATACTTTTCTTTTTTCTTCACTTGGATATTTAGGATTTGGAACTTCTTTTATTTTTGTTTCTCCTTCTAGTAGTATTGCCTCTTGAATAGTTTTGGGCGCCTCTAACTTATTAAAACAAACAAGAGCCGTCGTTGTCATACCAAAGGCTAACAAAAGACAACAAATCGCAGTTATCGTTTTATTAGAAATTAACATTGCAAAAAATGTAATTATACTAGAATAAGCAATTATTGTTATAAAGATACATCCTAATAACATTAATAATTTTGAAATTGCTATTGTAATTGTACCAAATAGAGGTATACCTATTATTGCTACAACGATAAAAAATAAAATATAAGAGAATATACTTGTAATCGTTACTATGATTAAATTAGATACATAGATATGAATTCTTTTATGTCCTATACTAATTTTATTTCGAACTCCTCCATCAGAATATTCCACACCTAAAAACAAACTGGTAAATATAGCCATTACTATGCCAATCATTGTAGAATAATTAAGCATAAGTTGCTCTACTTCTATCGTATCTCCATAATTTTTCATATTACCATATTGTGTATAAATCATGAATATGGCAAGACAAGCACTAAATAGTGTTAACAACCAAAATAATTTATTTTTACAAAGTCTTGTAAAACCAGCATTGAATAATCTAAGCATGATTTCCATCTCCAATCAAATTAATATAATAGTTTTCTAAAGATTCTTCTTGCTCTTTAATATCCTCTACTAATAAATTATTTTTGGAAAGTTCATTTACAAATTTTGCTAAATTGTATTTTCCATAAACATGAATGGTTGTGTTATCCATTACTTCATAAGAAATGTTATGTTCTTCAAAATACTTAACAAATTCTTTTGCATTCTCTACCTTTACTATAAGTTTGTGTTCCATCTTTTTCCTAAGTTCAACACTTGATATTTCTTTAATGATAGAACCATGATCTAAAAATCCATAATGGGTTGCAATTTTTGATAATTCATCTAAATAATGACTAGATATTAAAATTGTAATTCTTCTTTCTTTATTTAATTTTAATATTAACTCTCTTATTTCTATAATCCCTTGAGGGTCAAGTCCATTAATCGGTTCATCTAAAATTAAGAAGTCTGGATTACTTGCAAGCGCAATCGCAATTCCTAATCTTTGTTTCATTCCTAAGGAAAAATTTTTTGCTTTTTTCTTTCCTGTTCCTTCTAATCCAACTAATTTTAATAGTTCTTCTATCCCCTCAAGACTTGGCATACCAACTAATTTATATTGTTCTATTAAGTTATCTCTAGCAGTCATTTCTTTATAAATAGAAGGCGTTTCTATAATGGCACCCATTCTTTTTCTAATATTCGTAATAGCACTACTATTATTACTTACTCCATACAAAGAAAACTCTCCATTTGTAGGATCTTGTAATCCACATATAATTCTAATAAGTGTTGTTTTGCCAGCACCATTTTTACCAATTAACCCATATATAGTCCCTTTTTCAATATGGATATTGGTATGATTTAAGGCTTTATAATCCTTATATTTTTTTTCAAGATTATTTGTTTCTAAAATAATTTCCATAATCTCACTCCTTTCCAATATTCATTTTAATAAAAAAGTGTTAAGAAAATGGTTAAGAAATAGTTAAGATTTTGTTAAGATTTACTCTTTTATTTTAAATCCAATCCCCCAAATAGATTCAATATACTCTTTTTCTGTGTAATCTCTAATCTTTTTTCGTATATTACTAATATGCACTCTTAAAGAATATTCACTACAATCTTCTGTATCAATACTTATCAATTCCAACAATTTATTTTTTGTAATCACTTGCGATGGATTTAAAAGAAGTTGTTTTAGTATCGCATATTCTGTTTTCGTGAGACTTACTTTAGTACCACAAACAAGTAATGTATGATTATCACTTAACAAGTCTAAATCTTTATATTTTAAAGTATCAACACTGTTATGATGATTTCTTAATTGAACTGCTATTCTTGCAAGCAATTCTTTACTATCAAAAGGCTTTGTTATAAAATCATTAGCCCCAGACAATAAGCAATTTACTTTATCCTCTGATGAAACTTTAGCAGATAATACAATGATAGGTATATTTTTTACTTTTTTAATGATTTCTTCCCCACTTAACGCTGGTAACATTAAATCGAGCAAAATTAAATCAAATTTTCCTTTTTCTAATAAAAGCAAAGCCTCTGTCCCTGAGTAAGCATGATATATTTCATAACTTCTTGTTGCTAATATTTCATTTAAAACATTATGAATACTAATATCATCCTCAACAATTAGAATTTTTTTCATGATAATCACCACCTTTCCTATAGTATACCAAAAAAACAAACCATATATATGATTTGTTCTATAAATTATCATTTAGATATGATTTTTATATAATGTTAAAATATTTGAAATCAACATAATACTACAATTATGATTTCAAAAATACATCTCACTTGTTATCTATAACTTGCAACAGTACATTTTTTACTTTTATTATTAAAAGTAGCCCCTAATCTTTGGCCAGTTTTATCTGCCCATACGTAACTAGTAGAGGATTTAGAAATACTTTCTAATGTCCCTTCTGCTCCTACTTTTTCTACAAATTCTTCATAAGTAAAAGAATCTTTATTTAATAATTCTTGTAATTCTGTTTTATTAGGTAATGTAACATTTTCATCTTTAAGCATTTCTTTATCAATAGTGGCTTTGATAGTTACATCTTCTCCATAGGTTGTGAATGATATCCAATTTTTAGAATCAAACTTCCAAATCGGATCACTTCCAATCATAGCATCTGTAGTAGATTCAAAACCTATAATTTCATTAATCTCTTCAATAGTATTTGTTGCTTTTATTTGCTTCATACATTCTGTTACGGTACAATTTCCTTTGACTTCTTCTTTAGTTTTTTCTTCTACTTGATTAGTAGAACATCCAGTTACAAAAGCCATAGCACATAAAATGGCTACTGAACTTATCATAAATTGTTTTAATTTCATCTTCTCTTTTCTCACTTTCCTAATACAATGTTTATTTTAATCTAAAAATTCTGCTTCAATAATTTCTTTTTTCTTTACATTTCGATTTCTTTTCACTATCTATATTTATAATCTTTTATCCTTACTAACACAATTTACAAATAACTAATAAGATAATTTATAATTTTTTTCAATCTCTTTTAAATATTTTTGAAAGGCTATTTATCTTTTCCATTTTTCTAACTTAAAACCTTTTTCTTCTAAAGAAGCACGAAAATCTTCAGCAAAATCTAAAAATTTTTCGATTTCATCTGGTTGATAAATATTTTTAGGACCATATAAAGTTTTACTAGATGTTCCATTTATATTTAATATTTCTCCAAAACTTTCAAAATTTTTTTCATATCGAAAACATAATTGATTATATTTTGGATTATAAGAAACATTTATGACTTTATTCATTTCGATATGATAAGGCTCCATAAAATCTCCTAAATTACTATCCACTTGAATTAGTACAACATCAAAATCGCTTTTTCTAAAACCTACTATATAGTAATAAAAAGAAGTTGTATTTGTATCTAATACAAATCCACGTTCAAATTTTGAAGATGTCATATCTGCATATAAAATTTCGTATGTATCTCCATCTGGAACCGATTTATTAAAAATCTCTCTCATTCTTTTTTTCTTTACTTCACAATCGGCTTTATCATATTCTGGTATCACCTCTTTTTTATTTTTTGAAAATAAACCCATAATCTTATCTCTCCTTTCTATTTTATTTTATCATAATTCTCTCAGATTGAAAATCCATTTTCCTTTTCTTTTTTTATACATTTAAATGAAAAAGTAAAAGACAAAATCAAGTAGTAAATAGACATTTAATCTTG
>CAMYTM010000034.1 GCA_947297555.1 uncultured Mycoplasmatota bacterium
GGCTTGATGTAATCCATCACTAAATTGACGGCCTTGCATTAAACGACCTGTAAATTGGTCAACAATAATAACTTGGTCATCGCTTACAACATAATCAATGTCTTTTTTAAAACCATAGTTTGCTTTTAAGGCTTGATTGATATGATGTACTAGATTTGTGTTATTTATATCATACAGATTGGCCACTTTAAAGAACTTTTCAATCTTTTTACTTCCTGCTTCTGTTAAAGAAACACTCTTTACTTTTTCATCAACTGTGTAATCCGTTTCATTTACTAAATTCTTAACGGCTTTATCAGCGTCTAGATATAAGTTCCCACTATTTGCTTGTCCACCTGAAATAATAAGCGGAGTTCTTGCTTCATCAATTAAAATAGAGTCTACTTCATCGACAATACAGAAGTGAAGTGGACGTTGTACACGATCTTCTGCTCTTGCTACCATATTATCTCTTAAGTAATCAAATCCTATTTCATTATTTGTTGAATATAATACATCACAGGCATAGGCTTCTTTTTTTTCTTTTGGAGATAAGTCTCTTAAATTTAGCCCAACCGTTAATCCCAAGAATCTAAAAATTTCTCCCATCCATTCAGAGTCACGTTTGGCTAGGAATTCATTAACCGTTACGATATGTACACCTTTTCCTGTTAAGGCATTTAAGTAGGTGGGCATAGTTTCCGTTAAAGTTTTTCCTTCACCAGTTTTCATTTCTGCAATATTACCATAATGTATAGCAAGTCCACCTAATATTTGGACATAAAAAGGCTTTTCTTTAATTACACGACTTGCGGCTTCACGAACGACTGCAAAAGCAGGAATAACTAAGTCATTTAAATCAGTTCCATTTTCTAATTCTTTCTTAAATTCTTCTGTTTTTTTCTTTAGTTCAGCATCAGATAATTTTTGCATACTCTCATCTAATGCTATTATCTTATCAGCAATACTTTCAAATTTTTTTAATTCTTTATATTCTGAATCTATTAATTTTCTAAAAAATCCCATCTTGTATCTCTCCTTCTTTAAAGTATATTATAACATAAACCTACTCATTTGTTTTTCTTTTTTGCAAACTGTATCCTTCTTCGAATAAATCAACATAATTGTATTTGTTTTCTTCATAAATCAAGATATATTTTGGATTATCTTCTGCTTCTTCTTTTATCACGTAACTGTACATTTTTCCAGGTAGTTCTCCTACATAATATTTTTTCATGTAACTCACATCCTTTAAAACAACACTAGAATAGTTTACCGACATTTTCCTTAAAATACAAGAGTTTGACAAATAAAAAAATGCTTAAAATTTATTTTAAGCACTTTTCTTACTATTTCACGTTTATAATTCCGTAACGTCCATCTTTCCTTTTGTATAGAACGGATACGCATTCTTCATCAATATTTTTAAATACAAAGAAGTCATGATCTAATAATTCTGCTTGTAAAATGGCTTCTTCTTCGTCCATTGGTTTCATTTCAATAGATTTTCTTTTCACGATTTCTCTTTCATTTACTTCTTCCTCTGTTACATCAAATTCTAAATTTAAATCTATTAAGTCATTGTTTTTAAATTTGTTTTTTAATCTTGTTTTGTTCTTTCTAATTTGTCTTTCTAACTTGTCTATCATTAAATCTGTTGCAGCATACAAATCTCCATGACCTTCTTCAGCACGTAATGTAAATTTACTAGTTGGAATGGTTACTTCAATAATTTGTGATAAGTTATTCACTCTCACATTAACGTAAGCCTTTATTTCTTCTGGATTTTCAAAATATTTATCAAGTTTTTCAAATTTGCTCGTTACATATTCTTTTATTGCCTCTGTAACGGTTATCTTGTCCCCTCTTATAATGATTTCCATAATTCACCTTCCTTAACCCGATTATAACATAGAAAAAATAAAAAAACTACTAAACAGTAGTTAATTGTGTAGAAGTAACATCAACGGCTTGTAAGCCTTTAGAAGTTTCAATTAATTTAAAGTCAACGATATCTCCTTCTTTTAAAGTTTTGTAGCCTTCTTTGGTTATAGCAGAGTAATGAACAAAAATATCTTCTAAGTCATCGCATTCAATAAAGCCATAGCCTTTTTCATTGTTAAACCACTTCACTTTACCACGCATATCAACACCTCTTTCTTCTATATTTACTACCCACAACTTAACAATACCACCTTTGGGGGGTGATAAACAATAAAATACGTTCGACAAAGTTCGCATGGGAAAATTTTTGTCTTAACCGTTAAAAATCGCGTCCCTTTTTTCTAGATATTTTTTGTATATTTAGAAAGTCTCTTTTTAGACCTAAAACTTTTTTGTTGGCCTTTTTTCTGAAAATAAGTAATATAAAAATGATATCCTGACAAAGGTGGGTGATGAAAGTTATGAAAAGTTCTTTTGTAAATCGTTCCTTGAATTATTTAGTAAAGAATAATGTATGTAATGATAAGCAAATTAACATTTTCAAATACACTTTAGAATCGCTTTATTCTCTAATTACCAAAACTGGGGTTGTATTACTTTTATCTATTATTTTTAAGACTTTTGCTATTACATTGATAACAATTCTTCTATATTCTTTTCTTAGAGGATTTGCATTTGGTGTTCATGCTTCTAAAAATATATATTGCTGGATGATTACACTTACTATTTATATATTTGGGCCTTTGTTAATAAAGCATTTTATTTTTCCAATTGAATTTATTTATTTGAGTTTCGGTGTTGGATTACTAGCGATATTATTATGGGCTCCTGCAGATACTCCTTCTAGACCTTTATTTGATAAGAAAAAAAGAACAATGAATAAAATATTTGCAGTTACATTATCTATTATTTTTATACTCACTTCCTTTTATTTTAACAATGCCAATTATTATGAAATTGTTAGTTTCTTACTTTTATTAGAAACAATATGTATTTGTCCTTTGACTTATAAATTATTTAATATTCCTTATAGAAATTATCAAAACTATAAGAAATAAGTTTGGTTTAAATTATTTATATAGATTTAAACAAATGGAAAGGAGGGAATTCTAGAATGTCTACAATCTTTGCAAATGTACTTTCTGCTTTAGCAAAAGTGATGAACAATGGTGTTTCAACATTTACTCTTTTAGGATATTTTGATGAAACTGATTGTCCTGAAGAAATGCTTTAATATAAAAACACGCCGTATAATTAGCGTGCTTTTTTTATTTGTAATTTTATATAGTAAAAATCATTAATAATATCTATTTTTTCCTTTACTAAATGATTACGCATGATAGAAAATAGTCCTAGTCCACTACCACGATTTTTAGTTGAATAGTAAATAGAATCTAATTCATCTATATCTATACTGTTGCGAAAATTATTTCCTATTTTAATAAATATATTCTCTTCATCTTCAAATAAGTCCACCAAGACAATTGGATTTTCAGTTACCTCACTTGCTTCAATTGCATTATCTAGCGCAATACCAATACATTCCGAAATACTATTAAATACCTTAGGAGGCAATTTACTGAAAGGGTCATTTTTTATTTTATTGTCCACAATTACATTTAAATTCGAATTGTATAACTTCTCTGCTACTATACCTTTAATTCCTTTTGGAACATTATACAAATTGTTGTTTTTAATGCTAAAGTTTGTTTCTTCTTCTAGTAAATCATCTATTAAAGCATTTACTTTTTTATTTCCATAGGATTTTATAGCATATAATTTGTTTTTAATATTATGTTTATAAATTTTATATTCATCTAAAAATTTCCCATATTTGTCGTTATAATCAATTAATCGTTTATTAGAATCTTTTAATGCTATCTCAGTAGTTTTAGATTTAAATACAAAGGCAAATAAAATTATAAATATGATAACTAAACAAATTATAAATTGAATAGAATTATTGTTTGCAAAAGTTTTAACATTTAACATTCCTAATATTGCCATGGTTAGAAACATTAAATAGGCAATATTACTTACACTTGAATTCATTATTATAAACTTTAAAAATCTTTGTAATATATTTTTTATGGATTTAATACTAAAAAGTAAAAATTCTAAACCTCCTATACAAATTGATAGTCCTAATTTGATATAATTTAATGCAAGTGCAACTGAATTACCACTCATAATTTTAGTAGTAGATAGACAATTTGTGATAATTATTTCTAACAAAATCAATATTAGAAAAATTATTATATAACTGATAATAATATTTTTAATATCTTTTTTATAAATCAATTTAAAGTTATAGCAGATTACAGCAAAAGAAAAAACTGTTTTAATTTCGTCGTTAGTATACAAATTATTACATAATACTAAAATTGATGTTAGCACTATAATCAGAATATTTTTTTTATTTATAATTAATTTTGTATTGTTTAATTTTGCATAACATAAATCACAAAAAAATATACATGAAAATGATACAAGTACTGGAATCAATACATCAATTATTTCTTTCATAATATTCTTCCACTTCCTTTTTATACTTTTTAGATAACATATGTACTTTTTCTCCTGTATCTAATAAAAAATAACCTTTTGTCCAATTAAAAACTTGTACTCTGTCTAAGTTAACAATACATGCTCTATGTACCATTTTAAATCGACTATCTAAATAATTTACTGCGTCTATCACATTTAAATAAACAGCATAATTTGTTTTGTCAGTATTTACAATAATTTTTCTTGATTCTTTATCTCTATATAAATGGGTAATAGAACGATAATAAATCTGAAGGTTTAAATTTCTACTACCAAATCTAAACATTTTATTGTCAAAATTTTTCTTAAATATAATTCTCATATCTTTTTTTAATTTATGGTCCATATCATGAAATTTTTCTATAAAATCCATAACATTATAAACATTACGATAAGTTGTTTCAAACATTTTATCATGATTTGTAATAAAAATAATTTCACTTTCCCAATCAATTTCGCGAACAAACTTCGCAATATCTATTCCACTTATTTTCGTTTCCAATTCAATATCTAGTATATAAATTTTACGATCTGCTGTATCTTCTATGATTTCTTTTAACGCATTTGTACATTTTGTAAAATATTCTATTTTAATTTCTTCCTCTTTAAATATATCTAATTGTCTTAAAATATTTTTTATTTCTAATTGTGCTTTTTTGTCATCTTCTACAACTACAATTTTAATCACACTTCTACACTTCCTTACGTTTACTATTTGCAATTATAACATAAATTGCATTAAAAAAATACAAAATTGCTATTTTTTGTATTCTTCAAATATATAATGATAATGAACTTCGGGAAAAGTAGTAGTTATATTATAATTATTCGTTATGTTTTCCGCAATCTTAGAAATGTTTTCAAGATTGCCATATACCATTAATCGTTTTGGTTTAAAAATTGTTGAAAAAATATGTTGTAATGCTTTATTTAGTTGGTCATTAAATAGACTTAATTCAATTCTTAATGTTCTTTTTTCATTTTTTTTCATAAAATAATAATCTAGATAATGATTTGTGATATTTAAAAAAGCAGTATTCGTATCAATTTTTAGAATTTCTTCTAAATCTCTATACTCTATTCTATGGAAATATTCTTTTAATAATTCTTCATATTTTTCTAGAGTAACCAAATTTATATTCTTATTTTTTATAAAACAAATATTATCTCCAAATAAGGATACTTTGATATGGTTTTGTTTTAGAAATTTACTAAATTCATCTATAAATAATGAACTATTTATTAGTTCATCTTTTTTTATGCTTTTAAATTTTGCCTTTTTTATATTCTCTTTTTTTATATCCAAAAAAAAGAGTTCATCGTCACATAAGTATATAACATAATTGATTTTCTTCATTTTATCAACTCACTTGTTTTTTTAAATATTTTTGTTTTGTTGTTTCTCCCCCTTTAATATGACGAATTTCTAAATGTTCTTCTAAAACATTTCTAACTTGTCTAAATAATTCAGGAGAAATCTTTTTTAATCTTTCTTGCATATCTTTATGTATAGTACTTTTGCTTATTTCAAATACTTTTGCCGCTTCTCTTAGTGTTTTTTTAGTTTGAACTATATATAGTGCTTCTTTCCTTACTCTTGTAAGTACATTTTTATTCATTATTTAAACAACCCCTTGATAAACTATATTTATCTCTGGGGTTGTCTAGTACTTAATTTAATTCGTTTATATCCATGACATAAAAACTTTCAGGGTTTAATACTTTGCCATCATAATTTACTTCGAATAACATTGAATTTGCATTGTTTGAAAATTTGTTTTTGTCACTTTTACCTAAAACTGTATTTTGATTAATAGAATCATTAATTTTTACATTTACGTCTTTAAGACCATAATATATAGTGGTAAGACTACTATTATGAGACACATAAACAATATTGTTTAAAATATCATCTTGTTTAATGTCTATGACAGTTCCATCATAAACGGCAACGACGTCAAATTCTTCATCACTACTATATACAACACCACTATTTTGTAAGTAAGTGTTTTCATAATAGATTAATGATTTTTCTTGTTCTTCATTGCTTGCATCTTTTTCATAGAAGTAATTACTGATTCGTACTTTGTCACTGGTATAAGGTCTAGTAATTTTGGGTGTCTCGGTTATGTTTGTAACAGGTGTAATGGGATCTAAAATAGAGTTCATTACATATTCTTCATCACTTTCATTGGTTGGTTTTAAGTTCTTTGTTACAAAAAATAAGGAGATAAAAATTACGCTTATACTTGCAACACACAATACTCGTTTTACGCTTCCTTTCAATTTTCTTTTAGTCATCTAATCACCTTCCTGTTAGATAGTTTCACCCAAAAGAAAAAGTTTTATACCATTTTATTGATTGTGATGTTATTGTAATAGTGACTTAAGATTTCTTTATAGTTGTATCCTTCTTTTGCCATACCATTTGCGCCATACTGGCTCATGCCTACGCCATGTC
>CAMYTM010000035.1 GCA_947297555.1 uncultured Mycoplasmatota bacterium
GGTTTTACAGATGCTCTTCTTTTCATTTTTCTTTATACCTCCATTATCTTTTGTTCCATGTTATACGCCCACGTGTTAAGTCGTAAGGCGAAAGTTCTATTGTTACTGTATCACCTGGTAGAATACGTATCATATTAACGCGCATTTTACCAGAAACGTAGGCTTCTACAGTATGTCCATTCGGCAGTTCTACTATGTAGTCCCCACCTTTTACAACATCAATTACTTTACCTTCTACTTCAATTTTATCATTTTTTGGTTGATTGCTTTTTCCGTTTGAAGTATTATTTATTTTTTTGTTTTGATTTGTTTTTTTCGCCATAATTTATTCTCCTGTTAATATTTCATAGCCATCATCAGTTACGAGTACTGTATGTTCAAAATGTGCTGATGGACTTTCATCTTCTGTCACTATTACCCAATCATCTTGGTCTGTTAGACAAACTTCTTTGCCTCCTAAGGTAAACATAGGTTCAATTGCAATTGTCATTCCGGATTTTAAAACAATTCCCGTATTTTCTTTTCCATAATTTGGAACTTCTGGATCTTCATGCATTTCCGTACCAATTCCATGTCCTACTAAATCTTCTACTACACCGAGTCCTTTACTATGAGCAAATTCCTCAATAGCATGACTTATGTCTCCTATTTTAGCACCACTCTTTACTTTACTCAAGCCGATATTCAAGGCTTCTTTTGTATTTTGTACTAATTTGCTTACTTCATCTGAAACATTTCCAACAATGTAAGTTCTAGCAGAATCAGATTCATATCCTTTATATCTTACGCAAAAGTCAATGGATACAATATCACCATTTTTTATTTTTCTTTTTCCTGGAATACCATGTACCACTTCATCATTTATAGATACACAAATACTTTTTGGAAACCCTTCATATCCTAAGCAAGAGGGTGTGCAATCATTTTTCAAAATGAAGTCATGTGCAATTTTATCTAATTTTTCAGTAGTAATTCCAGGTTTAATATGTTTTTTTAATTCTTCATGCGTTAGAAAGTTTATATGCCCTGCATGTCGCATTAAATTGATTTCTCGATCACTTTTAATACTTATCATTTAGTCACTTCCTATTACGTATTCTATATCATTTATAATCTCAGCAGTTTTTCTGTTTGCGTCTATGATTTTTAATAAACCTTTTTCTTGATAATATCGAATCAATGGTTCTGTTTTCTTGCAATAATCCTCGTATCTAAGTTTATAAGTTTCAATATTATCATCGTCTCTTTTTATCAATTCTCCACTACATTGATCACAGATATTTTCTCTTTGAGGTTTAAAAGTCTCAAAAAATATATTATAACTGGAGCCGCAATTTTTACAGACTCTTCTTCCACATATTCTTTGTTCTAGTACTTCTGGACTGACATCTAAATGAATTACTATATAATCTAGAATACCTACTTTCTTAAATAAGTCTGATAAATAATCGGCTTGATTTACTTTTCTAGGTATTCCATCTAAAATAAATGGTTTATCTTTTATCTTCATTATTTCTTTTTCAAATAAGGGCAAAATGATATGATCAGGAATAAATTTTCCTTCTGTCATAATATCTTTTATTTCTGATCCAATATTTGTTCCTTTTTTAATTTCATTACGAAGTAAATCTCCAGTAGATAAATGAATATAATGATGATTTTTTGTCAAATATTCACTAATAGTTCCCTTGCCAGCAGCAGGGGGAGCAATAAAGATAACGTTTTTCATTATCTTTTTTGTCTCCTTTTTTTGTAACTTCTTGTAACAAGTCCGCTTTCCATTTGTTTATAAGTTTCAATTGCAACTCCTACAACAATCAATATCCCAGTTCCTCCGATTGTTACTGAACTAGGCAAACTAGAAATATTTCCCATTAAAATTGGAAGTCCAGATAGGATTACTAAGAATAGGGAACCTACAATTGTTAACTTGCCCAATGAGTTCGAAATGTATTTAGAAGTATCATTTCCTGGTCTTACTCCCGGAATATAACCTCCTCTTTTATTTAAGTCCTTACTCATTTCTTCAGGATTCATCATCATAAAAGTATAAACATAACCGAAAAATAATATTAATAATACATAAAGTATAAATCCAGTTGGTGTTGTATATACAATATATTTATTGATAAATGCAAGTGCAGATTCACTTTTAAGTAATCCTGCTATTGTTGATGGTATCGTTAACACAATTGAAGCAAAGATTACTGGTATGACTCCTGCACTATTAATTTTAATAGGCAAGAATGAACTTTGTGCTCCATAAGCACTTGTTGTATGATTTGCATATTGCACTGGTATTCTTCTTTCTGCAAGTGTTACCCAAATAATTCCTACAAGAACTAATAAATACATAATTAAGAACAAAATAAATAATGTAATTCCTAATGCTAAGTTATAAGTTCCTGCTGTAATGAAAGCATTCCATGCTCCACTAAATATTCCTGGCATACTTTGAATAATACCAGCCATAATGAGTAAGGATGACCCATTACCAATTCCTTTCATCGTAATTTGGTCTCCCAACCATAGCAAGAAAGAAGTACCCGCTGTCATAACTAGTGATGTTTTTAGCATTACCATAACGTCATTTGTATTTAAATAGAAAATAGAAATAACATAGGCTTGCACAAAGGCAAATACTACTGCTAAATAACGATTAATTTTGTTGATTTTTTGTCTTCCTACATATCCTTGTTCTTTTAATTCTTTAAAGTAAGGAATAATATCCATTTGTAATAACTGTGTAATAATTGAGGCTGTTATATATGGACTAACTCCTAAAGCAAATATAGAAAAACTTCTAAGTCCTCCTCCACTCATTAAGTTGAAGATTTCTAAAAAACCTAACTCTTCATATAGAACACTTGCCCATGGAATTGTGATTCCAGTCCCTAAGCAAAATATTCCTAAAGCAAAAAGGGTGAAGTAAATTCTTTTTCTTAGATCTTTGTTTTCACTAGCAAATAATTTTGCAATGTGATGAAACATTTAAATCACCTCAGTTTTGCCACCTGCGGCTTCAATAGCGCTTACGGCTTTGGTAGAAAAACGATTTGCTTTCACAGTTAATTTTTTTTCTAACTTTCCGTTTGCTAATACTTTTATTCCGCTTAATTGTTTTTTTATGATTCCTCTTTCTTTTAAGATTTCAGGTGTTACAACATCACCATCATTGAAATAAATATTTAAATCATTCAAATTAATACAAGCGTATTTTGTTTCAAATCTCTTATTGTTGAATCCTCTTTTTGGTAATCTTCTGTATAATGGAGATTGCCCACCTTGGAACCAAGCAGAAATGCTTGCTCCACTTCTAGATTTTTGACCTTTTTGTCCATGTGTAGAAGTTTTGCCCATGCCTGATCCAGGTCCACGTCCAACAATTTTTTTTGATTTTGTTTCTTTAGACTTTGGTAAATTTTCTAATTTCATATTATAACTCCTCCACTTTCTTACCACGAAGAGCAGCTATTTTAGCAGGTGTTCTTTCACTCTTTAATGCTTCTAGCGTTGCTTTAGCAACATTAATTTTAGTATTAGATCCAAGAGATTTAGAAATAACATCTTTAATACCAGCAAGTTCTAGTACACTACGTGCAGCACCTCCAGCAATAACTCCAGTACCTTTTACAGCAGGCTTAATAAGTACACTTGCTCTCCCAACTTTCCCAGTTGCTTCATGAGGAATTGTTCTTCCGTCTATAATTGCTACTTTTGTAACATTTTTATTGGCCATCATACTTGCTTTAGCAATGGCGGCAGGAACTTCATTTGCTTTTCCTGTTCCGATTCCAACTAAACCTTTTCTATTTCCAACAACTACAGTTGCAGAGAATCTAAAGTGTCTACCACCTTTGGTTACTTTTGTTACTCGACCAATAGAAATTACTTTTTCTTCTAATAATTTTTTTCTGTCTTTATTTTCTCTAGAAAAACGTTTTTCTTGCGTTTTCGCATTATTATTCTCTTTTTCCATGATGACCCTCCCTAGAATTCCAATCCATTTTCACGAGCGGCTTCTGCTAAAGCCTTAACACGACCATGATATAGGTTTCCACCTCTATCAAAGACTACGCTTGTGATTTTTGCTTTTTTGCATTTTGCAGCAATATCTTTTCCAACTGCTTGGGCAGCTTCGATGTTTCCACCATTTGCTAATTTTAAAACAATAGAGGAAGAGGAAACTAAAGTTTTACCTGTAGTATCATCGATAACTTGTACATAGATTTCACTATTTGATCTAAATACATTTAATCTTGGTTGTTCGCTTGTACCACTTAATGTCTTTCTTATACGACTATGTCTTCTTTTACGAACATTATTTTTTGATTCTTTCTTTATCATACTATCCCTCCATTAAGCCGCTTTCTTACCTTCTTTACGACGTACATATTCACCTTTATATCGAATACCTTTACCTTTATATGGCTCTGGCTCTCTTATTTTGCGAATATTGGCCGCAAATTCTGATACTTTTTGTTTATCTATACCACTTAAAGTTATTTCTGTATTGTTTACAAGTTCTGCTTTAATTCCTTCTGGAACAGTTACTTCCACAGGATGGGAGTAACCTGCACTCACTACAATTTTATTTCCTTGAACATTAAATCTATATCCTACACCAACAGCCTCTAAACCTTTAGAAAATCCTTCACTTACTCCGATTAGCATATTATTAATTAGAGAATTTGTTGTTCCTTGCATAACGTTTGCACGAGCACTTCCATCTACTACTTTTGTTGTAAGAATATTATCATTTATTTCGATTTTTACTAAATTTGATGTATTTAATGATAACTCTCCTTTTGGACCTTTTACTGAAATTTTATTGTTATCTATTGTTACGGTAACACCTGAAGGTATTTGTAACTCTCTATTTCCAATTCTACTCATGGGTTATTTCCTTACCAAATATAGGCAAGTACTTCGCCTCCTAATCTAGAATTTCTTGCTTCTTTGTCTGTCATAAGTCCTTTACTTGTAGAGATAATTGCTATACCAAGTCCGTTTAATACACGAGGAATTTCTTCTGCTTTGGCATATACACGAAGTCCAGATTTACTGATTCTTTTAAGACCAGTAATAACTCTTTCTTTTCTTTCTCCATATTTTAAAGTCAACGTTAATTTATCGCCTTTACTATCTTTTTCATATTTATAATCTATAATATAACCTTCTTTTTTTAGAATTTCAGCGATTCCTAAAGTCATTTTTGTACCGATTACGGTAACTGTTTCATATTTCAATTGATTTGCGTTACGAATTCTTGTAAGCATATCTGCTATTTTATCTTGTACCATTTAAAATTCCTCCTTTCCTACCAACTTGATTTCTTTACGCCTGGAATTTGTCCCTTATTTGCCAATTCTCTAAAACAAATACGACATAATTTATATTTACGAAGTACACCATGAGGACGTCCACATCTTTCACAACGTGTATAGGCACGAACTTTAAATTTTGGTGTTCTTTGTTGTTTAACCTTTAAACTTGTTTTTGCCAATTTAGTCCCTCCTTAATTTCTAAAAGGCATTCCGAATGCTTTTAGTAAACTTTCGGCTTCCTTATTTGTGTTTGCTGTTGTTACGAATACAATATCCATTCCTCTAATTTTTAAAATGTTATCATATTCAATTTCAGCAAATATCAATTGTTCTTTAATACCTAATGTATAGTTTCCATGTCCATCAAATGCATGATTAGATACACCACGGAAATCTCTTACGCGTGGAAGTGCAACTTTAATTAGTTTTTCCATAAAATCATACATATTTTCATTACGTAATGTTACTTTTGCACCTATTGTTTGTCCCTCTCTAAGTTTGAAACCAGCGATTGACTTACGTGCTTTTGTTACAACTGGTTTTTGGCCAGTGATTGTTTTTAAATCTTCAAGAGCAGCATCAATGAATTTTTCTTCACGTGCTCCTTCTCCAACGCCCATGTTAATTACAATTTTTTCTAATTTTGGAACTTGCATTACTGTTTTATAGTTGTATTCTTTCATTAGGGAAGGAATGATTTCTTTATTATATAATTCTTTTAAAGTACTCATATATTTTCACCTATTCCTCTTTCTTTGCTTCCTTTTTTGGTTTTTCTTCTTTTTTAGAAGATTTTTTTGTTGTTTTTTCGTCCGTTTTCACAACATTTGATACATGTATAGGAGCAGACATCTCAATAATGCCGCCTTTATCATTATTGTTTGTAGGTTTTTGATGTTTTTTTACAATGTTGATTCCTTCTACAATGACTTTGTCAACTTTTTTTAATGTTTTAATAACCGTTCCAGTTTTTCCCTTGTCTTTTCCTGCGATTATTTTAACATTGTCACCAACTTTTATTTTCATCATTGACCTCCTATAAAACCTCTGGTGCTAGAGAAACAATTTTTGCAAATTCTTTTTCTCTCAATTCTCTAGCAACAGGTCCTAATACTCTTGTACCAATTGGTGATTTATCATCTTTGATGATGACACATGCATTGTCATCAAATTTGATAAATGATCCATCTTTTCTTTTAACACCTTGTACACTTCTTACAATAACGGCTTTTACAACTTTTCCTTTTTTAAGGTTTGAGTTTGGAATTGCTTTTTTTACAGTTCCAACTACAATGTCCCCAATGTTTCCATACTTCTTTTTAGAACCACCTAGTACTCGAATAACTAGTAATTCTCTTGCTCCAGTATTGTCTGCAACTTTTAATCTTGATTCTTGTTGTACCATAGTTTACCTCCTATAGAATTACAGCTTCAATTAGAATTTCTACAAGTTCATATCTTTTTGTTTTTGATAATGGCCTTGTACTTCTAATTCTTACTGTATCTCCAACTTTTGCAGTATTATTTTCATCATGGGCTGTATATTTTTTAGACGATTTAACTCTTTTTCCATATAATGG
>CAMYTM010000036.1 GCA_947297555.1 uncultured Mycoplasmatota bacterium
TTTCCCTTTTGCATGATGTAGGCACCCCTTGTTTTGCACATGTTATTGATTATGTTTTTGGAGATTTTCTTAATCAAGAATCTTCTGAAAAGAAAATTGTAGAAATGATTAAGGAAGATAAAGAATTACTAGGATTTTTAGAAAAAGATGGCGTAACATTAATGGATTTAGAAGATTTAAGTTCCTATCCTGTTCTGGAAAATCATTCTCCTAGCCTTTGTACTGATCGATTGGATGGGGTATTGCATACTTGTTACGTATGGATTCACACACATTCTTTAGATGAAATAAAAAAAGTATTTGATGATATTATAGTTTTAACAAATGAAGATGGCCATAAAGAATTAGGATTTCAACATAAAGAGATTTGCGAAAAATTTGTGGAAATGGTTTTTCAATATGCGAAAGAATTACAGGGAAACTGTGATAAATATGTGATGTATTATATTTCAGAAATGATAAAAAAATGTGTTGCCAAAAATTTAATTACAATAGAAGATTTATATATGAAAAAGGAAAGTGAGATTGTAGAGATTTTTAAAAGGAATTTTACTTCTTGGCAAAAATTTCAAAAGGCTGAAGAAATTATTTCTATAAATAAAAAACCAAAGTATTTTTATGTGGCTTTGGCTTGTAAGAAAAGAAATGTAATTCCTCTTGTAAAAGATAATAACAAAGTAGTTAGGATTACGGAAGTTTCGAAAATGGCAAAAGAAATTTACCAAGAATTGGAAAACTACAAAGATGCGCCTTATGGATATGTGAAAGGGATTATAGAAGTGTAGTTTTATTAGGAAGATTTTGACAAATACTTTACTATATTTTTCATATCTTCGTAAGTCAATTTCAAGTATTCTATTTGTACATATCACTTAATACTATTTTTTAAGTGCTCTAATACTTCCTCACTTGTATATCTTTCTTTACTATTTAACATTTCTTTTTCGGCTTCTAATAATTTAGAATACACTTCATCGTGAAAGTTATCACTTTTAATTTCAAAAGTAAGTTTTTGTTCTCTTAAAACTGCTTTTATAAACATATTTATGGCAGTGGAAACGTTCATTCCTTATTATTACAAAATGTTTCGAATCCTTTTTTATCGTCACTATTTACTCTTATACTTAAAGTAGACTGTTCCAAATCTATCTCTCTTTTCAAGAAAATTGTAATCTTTATTCTATTCGTTTGTCAATACAATGCCCTATCTTATTATTACATTGTATTCTATTTTTTATTAATACTTTCCTTTTTAAATACTGGTTGGCGTAAGTGATTTTCTTGTGTTCTTTCTAAATACCATATTTCACATTGTAAATGGGGTTTTATATACCAACATTTTGTATCTTCATAATCACAAAACGGAGATATTTTTTTAATGTTTTCTTTTTTTATTTTGGCATACATTGTTTGCTTTTTGCCCATAGATACTTTCCCTACAAAATGGAACTTTTTATGTTTGTATTCGCCTAGAAATAAAGAGACAACAGCATTTTCTGTTTTTTCAAAATAACCTCCTATATAAAAAACTTCTTTTTTTAGGTTTTTGATTTTTAACCAATTTTCGGTTCTTGTATTTATTTCATAATAACTATCTTTTCTCTTGGCAATGATTCCTTCTAAATCCATTTTCTTGACGTTTTGAAATAACTTTTTGCCAAAGTTTTCTATGTAACCTACTTTCATAAAATAATCGGTGTCTTGGTATTTTTGTAAGATTTTTTTGCGTTCCATAAGGGATTTATTTATTAACGTTTTGCCATTTTCATACAAGCAATCAAAAACCATAAAACATACTGGTATTTCTTTAGATAAATACAAAATTTTTTTCTTATCTTTGCTGTGTATACGTTCTTGCAATTTAGAAAAATTAGGTTTTCCATTGGAAAATAAAACAATTTCTCCATCAAAAACAGTATTTCGTTTTATGTGTTTGGGAATTTCTTTTAACTCAGGGTATAGATTTGTAATTTCTTGTCCTCCTCTTCCAAAGATTTTGAAAATATTTGGCCCTACATGGATTGTTGCTCGTATTCCATCAAATTTAAGTTCAAATAAAAAGTTTGGAGAATCAAACGGTTCTTCTACTTCTTTTAAAAGCATAGGAGAAAAAAAATGTCCAAATACCATTTTTTTATACTTCCAAACTTTTTTGGAGAGATGTCACTAAATCTTTCATGGATGGTCTTCCTTTTTTCACTTTTTTCTTCATTGGTTTTCCTTCTATCTTTTCGTTGATGGCTTCTTTAATTTGATTTTGGTACTCGTCTTTATAATTTTCTGGTTCAAAATGTCCAGATAAATGATTTACAAGTTCCATAGCAAGGTCTAGTTCTTTTTTGGTAAATTTTGATTCTACTGTCGCCTCGGGAATACTCACTTCTTCTTCAAAATACATCGTAGACATTAAAATATTGCCCTCATAGAACCTTATAAGTACAAAATAAAATTTACTCCCAATGGAAGTTTTGGCAACGGCAATTTTTTTAGATTTTTTTAATACTTCTAAAAATAAAGAATAGGCTTTCGATTTTTTTGGACTTGTCAAAATATAACTTTTCTCATAGTAAAAGGGGTCTATTTCGTCTTCTTTAACAAAAGAAATAATTTCTATGGAATCTTTGGAATCTACTTGCATATTTGAAAGTTCTTCTTTGGTAAATGTTACATATTCACCATTCGCATATTCATATCCTTTTATTAAATCAACTTCTTTTACTATTTTTTTGCAATGTTCACAATATTTTTGATAACGTATACGACTTCCACACTTTTTATGTAATTGATGAAAGGAAGTGTCATTGTTTTTAATGATAGGGTTATAAACAATGGGAATGTTTACTAAACCAAAAGAAATTGCACTATGTATATTGGCCACATGAATCACCTATGTATATTTTGAAATAATTTAAAAACTTTTATTCAAGAAAAAAAGACAATTTATTAGTTATTTGTCTTTTCTTTCTCTAATTTTTCTTGTTTTAATTTGCGGATTAGTTTTCTTTCGTTAAAATAGTCGATAAATAAATCTTCTTGTTCTAATGAATTTAAAGCGTTTTTTAAATTTTGTTCGATTAAATCTATTTTTCCGCCATTTAATATACCGTGCATGCTACATTTTAAAAGTAAAGAATTTAAATATCCTATTTGATTTTTGGTATCCAATTCTATTCTGCTTTCCATAACGGGTACAAATCCATAATAACGACATACTTTTAATTCTTTTAAATGCTTGAATAAAAAAGCGGCTTCCTTTTTTGGTATGTTTACTAAATAATGGCAAATTTGATAATGCATAGCAACTTTGTCAAATTCTTCCATTTCTAATTCTGTAAAATAAAGTACAGGTAGCATTTGTTTTTCAACATATTTTTTTAGTTCTATGTTTATAGCATAATCTATCATTTCTTCCATTCTATATAGGCTTATTAGATCAGATTCTATTTGATAATGATTTCTTAAAATGATAAAATTTCCCATTAAATTTTTTAAATATTCGTCACTTCGATAGTCTTTTATTTCCTCATTTGTAATCACTCGATCAATTTTTATTGTACTCTCATATATACAAAAATTTCCTACTTTTCCTTGTTCTATTTTAAATTGATAAGTAATGACAGGATAGGTGTTTTCTTGTTTATATTTTAAGGCTTTTTTCACTGTTTTAGGAGTATGATCTCCGCTTTCTTTTATACTGGTTAAACTTGGACTTTCTTCATATAAGAGACTAGTATCTAATATGTGCATTCTTATTAAAGTTCCATAGTTTTTGCTAAATCCAAAACTAATGGCGTATTTTGTTCCTGCTAGTGCGACTGTATCTAATATGATTTCACTATTTTTAATATCACTTATTGGCAAATTTAGTTTTTTTGCAATTTCCGTTTTGCACATCTCTTTTTCTAATTTTAGTGAGTTTAAATATTGAAGACAGAATACTTGGGTGTTCACTTCTTCTAGATAGTCTCTCGTTAAATTTACTCGAGATTTGCTTATTTTAGCAACAGAATCTAAAAATTCCTGTTCTTTTTTCGTGTTTATCCTTTTAGAATTTACAAATTTAGTTTGCCTAAGTTGTTTTAAATCATTTAGTTTTTGTTTTATTTTATCTTCATTTTGTTTATTCTTTAGATATTCTTCTACTTCTTTTATTCTGTTTTGAAAATAGGTTTCTTCTTCTAAGGTTAAATCTAATAGAGGAGTTCGCCATATTTTTAGTAAAGAATAATAATAATTTGGATTTTTATGTACAATTTTTTGGTTTAATAATTCTAATTTTAAGTTTTCAATATATAAATCTAATAAATCAAAAATAATAGGGTGAGAATTGTATCTTGCATTTATAAAATTAGCGTTATTTTGTGCTATTTCTTTCAAAAATAAATAATTTTTATCATCTTCTAATAAACTTCTAATAATTAAGTAGTAGGCTTTGTTTTCTTTTTGTTCTTTTACTGGTTCTTTTTTTTGGTGTTGATACTCTACATTTTGTTTTTGAATATTTAAAGAAAAAAGTGACTTTTGGTATTTAGAAAGAATATATTGTTGATATTTTATTTCTTTTCTTACTTCTTGTATTTGCAAGTCAATAGTATGAATAAAAGTTGTTTTCTTTTTTTCTGAAGTTTCTTGTTTTTCTTTTTTTCTTGCTTTTGGAGATTTGTAAATATTATATGCTTTACGTTCAGATTCTTTTCTTTTTTGCTCTCTTTTTAAATAAGCAAGGTAAGTTTCTATTTTTTTTATTTCTCGCTCTATTATTTTTATTTTTTCTGCTTTATCTATATCCATTCTTGTAATCTCATTTAATCTTGTTTCTTCTTCACGCATTTTTGGTACTGGTTTTGTGTCTTTTCTTTCCTCTGGATTAAATGATTGTTTTGCAGTTCTTATTTTTATTTCTATTTTTTTGGCTTGGTTTAATACTTCTTTAATTAAAGATAAATTTTTGTCTTGTTGTTTTTTATAATAATTGTTTGTACAGATTAGACTACGTATCTTTTTTTCTACTTGCTTTTGCAATTCTTTTAGTTCCCATAAATTTGCTTGATTTATTTGATTTTCTAATTCCTCTAATTCTTGTTTTATTTGTTCTATCTTTTCCATTAAAACCCTCCTACACTTTTAAGTGTATCATATTTAGAAAAGAAAAACACCTTCAAAAATGAGGTGAATTTAAAATTTTTATTTTGCTTTTTGATAAACAGAACTTTCTCTTACATATCCTTCAGTTATTTTATAAGGTGCAATTGCATTTTCTGTGACACTTTCAATCGTAAATGCCGTATCACAAACACTTTTTATCGGGATTCTAGCATCGCTATCTTCATAGATTTCTCCTGTAATGTATACTTCATCTCCTGCACGGTATTTATAGGTTTCTTCTTCTAAATGGTTTAGATGAGCATCTCTTATAATTTTAGGGTAATCATAAAAAGCAATATCACCATCTACTCTTCCTTTAATACCCGCTATTTCTTCGTATGAGGTATGCTGCCACATTCCCGCTTCTTTTGTATAGGAGAATTTATCGCTCCATTCGGCAACCCACTTATCGTACTCGTCTAATTCTTTTGCATTTAGATTACTTTTAAATCGGTCTAAACTTGAGTATATGCCCACATAGTAACCAGCACGTTGCATTTCATCACAATAGTATTTTACAATTTCTACTAAATCTTCTTTAGGGAGTGCCATTTGTCTTTTACTTTCCACATCTAAAAATACAGGGTATTCTAGTTTTTTGTCTTGGATTAAGCGAAGGGTATGTTCTACTTCACTTCTTGCTTCATCTAAAGTAGTGGCGTAACTATAAAGATATACTCCAAATGGAATATTTAAACTTTTACACATCTCAGCGTTTCTTTCGAAATATACATCATCTTGGCGTTTTAAATCGTTTCCATATCCACATCTAATTATTGCAAATTCAATAAAAGGTTTAACTTTAGACCAATCAATTCTTCCTTGATATGCAGAAACGTCAATTCCTCTTTTCACACAATCAACTCCTACTTTTAATGTATGCCAAGATAAAAAATAGGTGTTTTTCCTATACGGATTAAAAAAGTTTGAAATCTATAAAAAATTATATTATACTTTAATGTAGGTGTTACTAATTGGATAACGCCTATAATTGGTTTGGCGCTAAATATGCGTCATTTTTATTGCTAAAAGCAAAATAATAGCAATTAGTAATATTATTACTACTTTAAGAAAATATATATCTCTTTTTATAACCTTACTTCCTCTCTCCCTTTCGAATAAGACCAAAGCCCACTCTTAAAGGACAAAATCCATAAGGCAGATGTCCAAATTAGTAACATGAGTTTATATTATATGGAAGTAAATCTTAATTTCAAACCATTTAACAAAAGAAGACAACTTTTTAATCTTGTCTTCTTTTTGTTTCTCTATTTATTATATAGTCATAAAAGTAAGAAAAGGCACTTGGGATAGAATACTTATTTTGTAATTCTTCTTTGGAAACCCATAAATAGTCTTTTAAAGGTTTTTTTAATTCTATTAAGTATCCTTTCATATACCAGATTTTATGTGAGAATACATGTTTTGATTCTCCTATTTCTAAAATAGATTGGTAAGGTATCTTTTTTTCTAATAAATCATTTTCAATATCAATTAGGGAAGAACTTTCTAAAGTATTTGGAAACTCATATAAAGAAGCAAGTAATCCTGTTTCTTTTCTCTTCTCTATCGCATATTTATTTTTGCATTTATAAAGATAAACCACTCGTTCTTCTATTTTTTGAACTTTTTTCTTTTCTTTCACGGGATAGTTTTCTTGGATATTCTTTTTATATGCCCCACATTTTTTGTTTAAAGGGCAAATCTCGCATTT
>CAMYTM010000037.1 GCA_947297555.1 uncultured Mycoplasmatota bacterium
ACATTATCTTCACTAATTTTTACTTTCGTCATCTTTCTGTTCCCTTCTATCTTCACTAATAAGTTCCATATCCACCGTTAAATATTTAACTCTTTCAATAATTCTTCTTGCTTTTACTTTATCTACATTATTGTTTGCAAGAGATAAATTAGTTTCTAACTCTTTCATTGTATAATTTGAAGTAAAAAAAGTTGTTTTATTTTTTTCCATTCTTGTTTGTAAAATAGTTCCCAAAACTTCGTCTCTACCCCACTCAGTTACTTTTTCTGCTCCAATATCATCAAGAAGTAAAATATCAACCGTCATAAACCTTTGCATTTTATAACCAAATGTTTCAAAGTCTTCTTTTATAGAACGAAGGGCTTCTGGAAAATAAACAATTTCTATCGACACATTTTTAGTTATTTCCAATTCATTTAATAAGGCAGACAATAAAAAAGTTTTACCAGAACCAAAGTTTCCATGTAAATATAAACCTTTCATAGTTTTTGTTAAATCATAATTTTCATAGAAAATATCTAACCATTTAATCACATGCAATTGATTTTTATCTTTAGTATCAATGTTTTTCATACGTACTTTTCGTTCTTTTTGACGGTTTTTTTCTAATATCTGTTGCTCATATTTACAAGGCATATAAGTAAAATAAATACGATTTTCCTTTTTAGCAGGAACTACAACATGTCCATTATAAGAATTTTTACACATAAAAGTGCCTTTACAATGATAACAATTTTTCTTTTCTTCTAAAACATTTTGCAGTCTAGAAGTAATTTTCATAGCAGAAAGTTTGTCTAATTCTAATGATTTCACTAAAGACACAAAATCTTTATCGCTACAAGCCTCTTGAAAACTATTTTCAAGTTCTTGTTTATTACTTTTTAATTCCATTTCACGTACTAAAGGCATAGACTTCACTTCCTATATATCAATTTTAACGAAACTTACGGTTCTTTACAACAATAAAATCAAGATAATTCATGTTTGTATAATTTTTTATAAAATATACTTTTCGTCATAAAAACCACCTTATACCTTATTTATATTTATCTAAAATACTGGCAAGTTCTTCTGTTTCTTCTTCGCTCATTGTATCACTTTCTAATTTTTCATTAAACCAAACCGGTTCTACCATCTTATCTACTTTTGGATTTGTAATTTTCTTACTGTATTTTTTATGTTCTTTTTCTGCAACGTTCATCGCATCCTCCGCCGTTTCAATGTTTAATCTTTTCCATTGTCCCGCAATCGTTTCAACAAAGGCTTGGTTTAATTTATTATCATTCTTTTTAAGTACATAATCAATTAACACATTTACTACTGCTGGCTTTAAGTTTAAATCAATCAAAAGACTTTCTAAAAGTTTTAAATCTCTACTTGTAGGATTAGCACCCTTATACTTGCTTTTTAGAAAATCATAAGGACTAGTATTCTCGAATACCCCAATAATCCTTCCACGATTGGTATTGTCTCCAATAGGATTTTTCAAATACTCTGGTTGTGTACGATATACAAGAGTTGGTAGTTTTCCATTATTATTGTACTGATAATACTTTCTAGCAGACTTTCGTAATTCCTCTTTGTCTATATATCCTTTATCATTAATCACCAGACGAATAAGTTCTGTCATTTTTAAAGTATCCAAATTATAAATAAAAGCCAAATTATTAATTAACTCCTTTAATTTTCTATTAATACTTCTTTCATTTAAAATCCCTTTGGGAATAGAAGAAAACAATAAATCAAAGTCTACTTGGTCTTGCAGAGTGAGTACATTTTCATGAGTTCCTATTGCTTGAAAACTTGTATTAGAGGTTGCTTTATAAGTCGTATCCAACGTTGCAGTTATATCTTCATATTCTTTTAAATCAATTTTATATTCTTTGAACTCCGTTTTTAAAAGTTCATACTCGTATTTTCCTAAATTATTATATAAAATCACACTAAAAATAGGATGAGCAAAAAACTCCTTTGGACTCAATGGAGAATAAAGTTCATAAACATAACTATTTAGATCTCCTTGTTTTACATACGTTTTAATAAGCCCTACACTTTCTAAAGACATTCTAGCATTCTTAATCGTTTCTATACTACACTTCAATAAACTCATTAAATGATGATGATTATAATCCATACTAACAAGTTCTAAACGATCAAGATCACGCCATAAAGTTAAATACAAACTTACCGCAGCATACCCTATAACAGGCTCATACAAACTAATTAAATTCTTACGTTCTTTATCGGTAAGCATTGTTTTATTGACTACTACATATTTATCAGCAGGAAGTAATGTAATCAACTTCATAGTATACACCTCAAATCACTTCTCTATTATAACGTAAAACGGTTTTTATTTCTCCTAAAAAATGAAATTTTTTTCAATTAAAAAAAAGAGGATATCCTCTTTTAGCAAGACTCATCACAATCTACATTGTATACTTTACGAATAAGTTCCATAAAACGGTTTTGAAGTTCTTCTTGTTGTTCTGTAGTTAAATCATCATACCCACTTTCGTGACTCTCTACTGTTCCAACATGGATATCAACAACCTTACCATCTTTTATAGCAACAACAGTAGGTGCCATCAATCTCTTTTCTTTTGTATCAATTTTTTTGCCATCTTCACTCATTAAATAATAAGGCTCTAAAACATCATCTAATAATTCTAATATTTTATAATATCCTTTGGTTCCTTCTTCTTTGACTTCTACCTTATTCTTTTCACCTAAAGACAAAGTATCACGCATATTTTTCACATTTAAATAATAAAGTCTATCTATACTCATATTATTTAGTGTTTTCAAAAGCACTGGTAACATACTACGACACCATGGGCAATCCGAAAAACCAAAATAAAGAACTCCTGTGCCACTTTCTAATAAAGAAATGGCTTCTTCTTCGGATAAGATATCCACTGGATTATTTGATTCAATGGAAATTTCTTTAATCGTTCTCCCATCTTTTTCACGAACTACATTATTTAAAGATTCATACTCATTTTTAAAACTAATTGCATCGGAATTAATTACACTCTCTTCCTTTTTATCACGAAAAGCAATAACACCAATCATAATCATAAAAGTAAACAAAAGTAATAAAATCCCTAAAAACATTTTTCTATCTTTATCCATCTTAAACCACCTTATTAAAAGTGTAACTTAATTTGCTCTACTTTTCAAGGTTTTTCGAGCAAGCGTTCTATTTGAAAAAGTTACTCTTGCATTGTTTCTAGCAAACATGATTGATTTTGCTACACACAAAGATGATTCCAACACCTTAAAATTTTCACTCAAAATAAAATCTTCTAAAAGACAAACAAACTCATCCTCAAACCTATAATCTTCTGAAACAGAATAAACAAAACGATGTAAATAGACCAAAGCAAGATAAAGAGATAATTCTTTTTGGGCTTCTAAACCTTCTGAAAATATAGGAAGCCTACTCTTATTAGATATTGAAGCATTCACAAAAACTGTACGTAAAAACACTTCTAATTTAGTTTGTATTTCTTCTTTACTATAAACCATTGGTACTTCTTCTATTTCTTTTTCATCACTGGCATCAAGTAATTTTATTTGATTATGATTCTTAAAATCAGATAGTTGGTCATAATTTTGAAATATTCTATAAAATTTGTTTCCTTCTTTTTCTACATAGACTCCTATTCTTTTAGCCACTTGCCTCTTAACCATATCATAGATTTGCTCTTGTCTTTTAGTTAGACTTATAGAATCATTAAAATGATAAATAATATAATTTTCAATTTTACCAACAAAATTAATATGCATTTGATTAGGCTCTTCATATGAATCAAAATATACACAATACTCTAGATATTTTAAAAAGAATACAGACAGAGTTGCAGATTGCTCTTTTTTAACATACTCTTCGCCTTGGGCAAAAATAGCACTTTGTAAGGATTCATCATGACGAATTTTTTGAATTTCTCCATTAATAATCTCCCCAATTTTTTTCTGTTTGACCATCATTGACAAATGATTAAATTCTTCTTTCATTTTTAGTAATGATTGTTCGGCTTTTTTAATTCTCTGTAAAACAGGCTCTATATAATAAAGAACATAACCATCTACTCTTAACTTCTTACGATTTTTCATTTTATATTCAATAATATAAGTACACTCACGGTCTCTACTATAAGAAACAGGATCCGCAGTCACAAATGTTTCCATACGAATAAATAGTGGTTCGTTTATATTATCTATCATATTTTTTTGATACACAAAAGTATCCAAATAAAATAAAAAATAGTTTTCCTACCAAGTGATAATCAGTAGAACATTCTTCATAATACTTTAAAATTTCATCATAATCATATGTATCAAATTCTTGAAAATAGTTTTCAATAAATTCTCTAAATACTTTTTCTGTATCGTTTTTGATAGATTCTCTTTCGACTTCTGATAAATCTCGTTTTTCAAACTCTTGATACTGTGCTTTTGCCTTCATCAATTTTAAGATTGTTTTATGAGTCTTGGCTACAAACTTGATGAATGTTTGTTCTTTTAAATTTATTTCTTTTTCTTTAGCAGAGAGATCAAAAAAAGAATATTGGCCGTTTTTCTCTTCTACTAAATTATCCATGTATAATGACATATAAATCACCTTTTAAAAAGTACCGTCTATTATATACGAAAGAATAGTGTTTAGGCAAGAATTAATTTTTTCTTTTTGTTCGCATTAAACTTTCTTCTTCTTTTAGTTTTTTAAAATCATTTATATAAGTTTTATAAGTAGCCAAGCAGGGACCAAATTCCACAATATTGTATGTTTTCTTATCAGGTATTACTAAAACTTTCAAATAATGAATCGTTTTCGAATTTTTAATACCAATATTGGGTATTAAAAAATAATATGTATCAAATACACTATAATTAGGGGTTGTTGTAGAAAAAGGAAGAACTCTTTTTATCTCTTCATATAAAGTATATAAATCAATAGAAAGAGAAAAATGAATATGTTTATTACAAAAAGCACTCGTACCATAAAGATTATAAATTAAAGTATGTTGAAAGAAATCATCTTCTTGATAAGAAATAAATTGCCTTGAAAAATACTCATAACTTGCTCTATCTATTAAAGAAATATATGGTTTTGATTTTGCTTCAAAAAACATATGCAGTAAATTCGCATTCATTAATAAAGAAAATTCTTCGCTATGTTCACAAATATTTTGAAAAAAATGAAAATACCGAAAAGCGTTTTTTAAATCGTATTCATCAATGGCTAAATAAATAAGTTCCAATAAAATAAAAGCACGATTTCCACTCTCTTTTGTCATAGAAAGTAAATCTAATAATACTTCTTTTGCAATTTGATTTTTTTTAAGAAATCGCAAAAGTTTCCCATATTTATACCAACCACCCAAATCTTTTGGATATTTCTCTAAATACTCTTTTGTACATTTCATAGCCAAACTAAGATTTCCATTCTCCATAAGAGTATCAATGTTTTCTTTTTCTCTTCGATTACTTTTTATTTCTCTATATTTTGGTTTTCTTTTTCTATTACTATAAGTTGTCAAAATCCAAACCCTCCTCTATTGCTCTTTTATTTAGCATAGTATCTTTTTCTGGTTTTGTAAATTACTTTAATGCATTTCCATTTTCTCTATTATCAATAGGAATATTATATTTTTGAATAACTTCAAATAGAAATCTTTGAAATTTAGTTAATAAATTTTTTTCAATTTCAATCGCTGATACTTCATCTACTCCAAATACGGAAGCAAAGTTTTGGCATTCTCCATAATTATAGATACCTAGAATAAATAGTAACATCATCAATTCCGCTCCTGAAAAATAAGCAAAAGTAAAGGCAATATCTTTTGAAAGATAGGAAAGATAAACATTATTTGATAACCCACTTATTATATTAGAAAATAATGTTTTATAAAGTACATCTTGACTACGTTCTTGTTTTTCTTCTGCTGTTTTTAATTGTTCAATATTACTTTTTACCTTTTCACTTAAAAAGTAATGTTTATTCCTTCCTTTTCTTTCTTTCTCAATTAACCCCTCTTGAACTAGTTTACTTATTATATTTGTTAAATTTTGTGCTAATAAAGATAATACTTCACAAATTTCACTATGAAATAATCCTGGTCTTTCATATAATAAATTTAGGATATTCTCTCCATATTTCCTAGAAATTTTCTTTGCCTTTAATAAATAATCTTCCATAACCCCAAAACCTTTCTATTTCTTCAATAATTTTCTAAAAAAGCAAATATATAAAATGAGAAGAAGAAACAAAATAAAAAGCATAACAACCCCACCTAATATTTCTTTTTTAGTAAACAATTTAATGCTTATTATAAGAAAAATTCCCAAAATTACAAGATATAACGCATTTATAAAGATAAATAAAGGATAACGTATCCATTTCGATATTTTCTTATTGCGAATCACTTCCAAAATTCCTTCTAAAAAAATTTCTCCTATTAATTCAACTAAAAAATCCATAAACTACCCTACTTTTTTCTAACTTTCTCAATTTTAATCGTGTAGCCGATAGGACCTAATATTTCTAACAAACTTAAAATACTTGGAGAACTTATTCCCGCTTCAATTCGAGCAATCTTTACCCGTGAAACACCTGAAAACTTCGAGAGTAAATCTTGTGTTAAATTGTTCTCTTTTCTAAATCTTGTAAATTCTTTAATAAAGACCTCATTTAATTTTATTGGGTCATACGCCTCATCTATATAACTA
>CAMYTM010000038.1 GCA_947297555.1 uncultured Mycoplasmatota bacterium
CCCCCCCCCCCCCCCCCCATTTTTTTTTAAACCACAACACGCCATACGACATTCCCCTTAGTCTCGTGGGCTCGGAGATGTTTATAAGATACAGCCCCCCCCCCACGATAATTTGGTAAAACGAATACTTCTCCATCTTCTAAATGCATTCCATCCCACCATGGTTTTAACAAAGTCATTATTACTCCGACAGGCTTTTCATTATCATAAGCAACAAAGAACAAATCAGGTGTTTTATCATAAAAATATTTAAACATTTTTGTTGCAGATTCTGTTGTCCATTTTTCTTCTAATACGGAATTATTATAATAATTTGCATATTCTTGAGCAAGTATTTCTATATCATTTTGATTTTTTATATGACTTATTTGCATTTTAAATCTTCCTTCCTTTTTATAAATATACTACAATTATGATAAAACTTCTACTTTTTCTAGTTACAAACCGCTACGTCTACGCGCTTTTTCTATACAATATACTAGGAGGTGAATCATGATTTATTTTATTATTGCTTTGGTTATTATAGTTATTATTCTTTTGGTTGATTTTTACGTAATTAAGAGAAAAAGAGTTATACATATCGTTCGTCACTTGAGCGAGGAGGAAAAGTTATGTGAAGTGAATAAAGCATTAAATCCTTTCGGTTTTACTTTTGATGTAAAACAAGATATCGTAATTTCAAAAAATGACTCTTGGCAAAGAGATATGGGCTATTCCGATTTTTTTGATTTAAAGGCACCTTTTTTAAACATGGTAATGGATTGTGAGCCTATTTATTTTGATTATGACCATAAACTTTATCGTATTGAGTTTTGGAAAGGACAATACGGAATTACAACTGGAGCAGAAGCAGGAATTTATATTCGCGATAAAGATTGTAAAAATCCTCATGAGTTTCGATGTGCTAATGATTCTGAAATTCTTCCTATGCAATTTGAACTGTACAAAAAATGCTTTTTGTTTAAAAGATGTGGTTTTACTTGGTGGCTTACTGGTTTTGATGTAGGAAGATTTTCTAGACCTAAAGATTTAACTTTAAAAGTAGGAATACGTTTTCCAAATCAAAAAATGCAAGTTGCTTTTGTAGAAGGACTTTTAAACGCTGGATATAATGCAAATAAAATTTCCGTATGTGGTTCTCTTATTTGTTTTACAATTTGTAAGCCGAAAAATTATAAGTTAAACCATTGTCATAAATTAGTGAAATGCTTTGTTCAAATTATTAATTATATTAATTGTTCTCTTTATATGTGGTTTACGAGATGTTTTCGTAGTACTCTTGATAAACTTACCTTTATAAGATATATGGCACCACATTTCTATCATTTCGTTATTAAACTAAGTATTCCTAGAAGAAAGCAGAAAAAGCATTGTAAGAAAAAAGGACATAAAAAATACTAAGTAGTGGAGACTTAGTATTTTTGTTTTAATTTATGTGTAAGTTTTTCCTTTAGGTTTTTCACAAGTTCAAAGAATTGTGTTAAATAACGAAGAACTACTTCTGAAATTAGCATAAAGTTAATACATAATAAAGTTCCTTGTATTGACATATCTCTTGTAATTGCAAATAATTCTTTTAAGAATAGAATAGAAATCCATAATCCTAAAGCACAGAATAGCCAAATTGCCCATTTGTATTTATCCATTGGTTTGCTAATATTATAAAGTACCATTAAACCAATTACAGCAAGCAAAATGGTAGAGGCAGAGGAAATGTCACTAGTGCTTGCATCAAAGATAGTTCCAAAAATGACCATGGCTGCTACAATAATGGTTCCTACTAAACCTCCTGGAAATGCTTTAAATAAAATATTTTTTAAAAAGTTTCCTTCTATTCTTTCTTTGTTTGGAACTTGGGATAGAAAAAAGGCTGGTATTCCAATCGTAAACATACTGATTAAAGAGATTTGCGATGGCTCTAAAGGATATCTTACATTAAAGAAAATAGCCAGAACAGAGATTAGGAAAGAAAAAATGTTTTTTACTAAAAATAGGCTTCCTGATCTTTGTAAATTATTTACAACTTGTCTTCCTTCTAAAACAACTTCTGGCATTTTTGAGAAGTCAGACTCTAAGAGTACTAATTGTGCCACTTGAACTGCAGCATCACTTCCACTCGCCATAGCAATAGAGCAATCGGCATCTTTGAGGGCTAGACAATCATTAACTCCATCTCCTGTCATTGCAACTGTATGTCCTTGTTCTTGTAGTAATTTTACAAATTTTCTTTTTTGTTCAGGCGTTACACGCCCAAACACAGTTTTGGTTAAAAGGGCATTGTTCATTTCTTCTTCTGTTGTAAGGGTTCTTGCATCAACGTATTCTAAAGCATTTTTGATACCAGCCACTTTCGCAATATGAGAAACAGTGATAGGATTATCTCCTGAAATCACTTTGATGCATACATTTTGGCTATGAAAATATTCAAATGTTTCTTTGGCATTTTTGCGAATAGGATTCGATAGAACTATAAAGGCATAAGGAATTGTTTCTTTTGTTAGTTGTTTTCCATCAACTCTACCTTCATATTTTCCAAATACCAAAACACGAAGTCCTTTACTGGCAAAGGTTTCAATTTGAGTTTGAAAGTTCTGAAAAGAGGAACTAAGTACAAACTCAGGTGCTCCTAAAACATAAGAATTATCTGGATAGTTCACCCCGCAATACTTAAATTCAGAAGAAAAACCAAATACCGATTCTGGTATTTTTTCTCTGGTATTTTTAAAATATTCTTTTAGGGCTTTCATCGTTACATTGTCTTCATTTTGTACACTTACAAAAGAGGCAATTTCTTTTTTTAGTATTTCTGGAGATTCTTTATAATTGTTTAGAATTTCAATTGAATCTACTTTCATCGTTCCATCTGTTATAGTTCCCGTCTTATCTACACATAACACATCTACTCTGGAAAGTGTTTCAATAGATTTCATATTATGAAGCAAAACTTTTTGTTTTGCAAGTCGCATAGAACTAATGGCAAGAGTCACACTAGCAAGTAAGAAGAGCCCTTCTGGTATCATGCCAATAACAGAAGCAACCATGGCCTGAATGCTTACCTTTAATGTTTCATGGGCAAAAATAAATTGTTCAATAAATAAAGTAAAACCAATGGGAATAATTACAATACCTGCTAATTTTACAATTTTATTTAAAGAACGAATTATTTCAGACTGTTCTTCTTTTTTGATGGCTTTGGCTTGTAATGTTAATTTTGAAATATAGGAATTTTCTCCCACTTTTGTTAAAACTGCATAACAACTTCCTGAAATAATGAAACTTCCTGATAATAATTCATCATTTTCTTGTTTTTCTATTTCATCTTCTTCTCCTGTTAGTAAAGATTCATTGACGCAAATTTTTCCTTTTAGCACCTTTGCATCTGCACATATTTGATTTCCACTTTTTAGAAGGATTACATCATGTAAAACCAAATCTTCTACTCTAATTTCTTTTTCTTTTCCATCTCGTACGACAATTGCAGTTGGAGTATGTAACATTGTTAATTCATCAATTACTTTTTTAGAACGAATTTCTTGAATTATTCCTATACAGGTATTGGCAATAATAATAGGTAGAAAAGTTAAGTCACGAAAAGAACCTACTATTATTAATAAAATCGCAATAATTAGAAAAACTAAGTTAAAATAAGTAAAAAGATTGTCTTTAATAATCTCCTTTATCGTTTTGGAAGGGGCTTCTACTGGAATATTGCCCCAGCCTTTTTTGTAGTTTTCAATGGCTTCTTTTTCTGTTAAGCCTTGTATTTTATTCTTGTCCATAACCTTCTCTTTTCTTTTATTCTTAATTTATTGTATCAAATTGCTAGAATAAAGTCTATGTTCTTCAGAACCAAAAGAAAAAAGGATTGTACTTAAAACTTCAATCCTTTTTCTAGAAAATCCATTCTTGTTTATTTTAATTCTGGATATCCTTTAGATTCTATAGTGTCTAAATTCCAAATGGTTTCATCAAAATGAAGCGTATCTTGATAGAAAGATTTGGTATGAGTTTGTGTTTCTGTTGCTATTTTCAGTTTACTTTCTGTTTCTTCTGTTACACTACTAGATCCATGGGCTCCTGCATATTCATAACAGTTTTCCATAGAAGCAATAATGTTTGCTATTGCTGCTCCTGTTACTTTATAAGGAACTTTTTCTATTTCTCCACTCATAAATCCTTCCATATCTCCTAAAGCAATTGCATTTTTAATGATTGGTTTGTCGTAAATATTTCCAACAATTCCACCATTGAATTCACTATTTTCAACAGGTTTGTATGTATTTTCGGTTTTGTGAATATTTACTTTTGAAATCACATTTTCCATAGTTCCACCTTTTTGGAAGGCTCCAACAATTCCTCCGTTTTCGGTAGTTGTGATTTCCATATTTCCTTCTACAAGTACATTTTTAATGGTACCACCATATTTTCTACCAATAAATGTAGATACGTAAACTCCACTACCTTTAACATTCGCATTTTTAACGGAAATATTTTCAAATATTGAATTAGCATTGTCAAAAGATGATACTACTGCTACACGATGTCTTCCTTCTAAAGTTATGTTTTCAAATTTTAAGTTTCTTAGAGTAGCACCATTGGTTAGTTTTATAAATGCTGTAACATCATCCGTTGTAGCCGTACCAATATTGGTAAAGTTTTTAATATTTACATTTTCTATTGTTCCCGTTACGGAAGTAAACAATGACATGTTTGTTAAATTAGATAATGTATGGCCATTTCCATCTAGTTTTCCTGTAAATGTTGAAGTAATTACAGAACCATTTCCTGTGTATCCTGTAAAGTCTAAATCGGTTTCTAATACATAGATTCCACCCGGATTCTCATTTAATTTTTGGAAATCTTCTATACTTGTTATCTTATTTTTTAATGTTTCTAGTTCAATTCAAATAGTAACAGTTGTTCCAACGGATCCTCCGATTAAACTTACATCGTTTCTTCCACCAAAATTCAATTGTAATTCTTTGGCTTTTACGTTTTCTATTACACTGTATTCGGTTCTTACTGATAAGGCTCCCACGTTTGCTATATTCATTGGAATGTCTGTTCTTTCAAATACTAAGTCTTTTACATATCCAAAACGAATTTTTTGGAAGATTGGAATTTTGTTTCCTATAATTTTATGACCATTTCCATCTAGTTTTCCCATAAATGTTTGCGTTACATTTTGAGTCATTCCGCTAAAGTCAATGTCATTGTCTAATATGTAATATCCATAAGGTTCTGCATTGATTTTATTTACTAATTCTTCAGCCGTTTTGATGTGGGTCATTTCTAGGTCGGTTCCTAGTGGATCATCTATAAAGTCGTTGGTGACTCTTTTTAAGTAATGGTAATAGATTTTACGAAGATTGGTTCCACTTGTAATGTTTCGATTGCCATTTTTCGCATCATTTCTTAAAGCATCGACAAATTGTTCAATCATTAAATCAATGTTGACATATTTGTTATCAAGTTTAGATTCAATTTCCGCATAGCGACTCATTCTGTATTCTTTCCAGTTCATGGCGGTTCCTGTTTTAGATAGTGTTATTTTTTGAATAGCGTCTAAATCAGAACTACTCATTTTACTACCAAAAGTTACATAACCATCGACTCCTGCATAACCTAGCATTTCAAACATGTTTTTCTTATTGGAGAACGCATCTGCATATCCATTGTCGTAATGACCCATATACCAACGTGTTACCCAAATGGATTCATAACCATAATCATTTGCTCCAATACTGTTGATTGGTACAAGTCCTCGAACACTCACTCCCCATGCATTATTCGGTCTTAACATAATTCGATTATCCCAAAGGGATTCTAACGTTGTTAAGTTCATCGCTTCGGCTTGTTCTTTCGTAATGATTCCCCATGTACTCCAACCAGCCGATGTATTCATTCTTGTTGCGATTTTTGCTTGTTCTTCTGGAGTTAATTGAATGAATGCTTTCGCTGAAACATAATCTAGAAGTTCTAAGGCGTCAAATTGGCCTTTAAAATAATTTTCTAATTTTTCTCTCGTATTAATTCTTTCTGGTGTTAAATTTTGGGTTGCCATACTTTCTTTTCCTAAGGTAAAGGCAAAATTGAAGTAATAAGGTCCGACATCGTAACCACTAATATTATTGTTACTCCAATTTTCATTTTGTTGAACATTTCCTTCTGTATATGTTTCTAGTTGTAATCTTGCCCCTTTTCTAAACAACATAATTTTATCGTAAAGGGCATGTTCAAATTCATGCGTCCAAGTATCGTAGTTTGTTAGTCCTGGTCTTGCAATAAACCATAAGAATCCTGCAGTATTACCAACACCTGCTGCAGATCCATATTGCCATGCTCCTACCGCTTCATTGAAGTTTTTAGAGAATGGTTCCGTTGTCGTTCCACTTCTATTCCATGTTGTAACAGGAGAGGTTCCCATTGGAATATTTGTTCCAGGGAAATAACTTGTTTTGTATCCTGTAATCGTTTTTACTGTATCATAAACCATAATCGTAAAACTATTCCAACTTTCAACATGGAAAGATCCAGCC
>CAMYTM010000039.1 GCA_947297555.1 uncultured Mycoplasmatota bacterium
GTTCCACCCTATTTATTCTTTAGTGAATCACCTTATATTTATATAACTCCGAGTTTTCCCATCACTCATCAACGTTTGTATATCTAAATTATATGAAATACCTAGAAAAAATACAAGTAGTAATTGAAAATTTACACTATAACTTTTTTTCTCTTGCCATATCTTTGTCTTTATCTAATATGCTAAAAAATAAAGCAATTTCTGGAGATAAACCTCCCACTATTTCTAAAAAACTAGCAATTAAACTTTTTGGCAAAGGCAAAATTTCATCAATCAAAATTTGAAATCTCTCTAAAGAGCCTTCTTTTAAATTATACTTTTTGAATACATCTTCAAAAGTATTCACCCCTGATGCTTCCATAATATCTCTAGACACAACTTCTCCTTTATTCAAAAAAGTTTCCTCTACTTGTATCTCGCTTTTAAAATAATCTTTCTCAAAAGAGAAATGAAAAGAAGAAATATCTTTTCTTTTTGACTTTTCCCAAAAATCTAAAAAATTTGTATATTTTTGATGACAATCTGATACGTTTACATTAAGCAATTCTTTAAAATTATATTTTTTAGTCTCACTTTGAAATTCACAATGCAATTCAGCAAAACTAATTCCAAAACTCATATAGCCATATTCTTTATCCCATATTTCAATATTTGGATTTTCTCCTAAACAAAGTTTCACAGGTTCTTCATGACCATTTCTTTTTAAGAAAAATGAATAATTAGTAAGCAAAGTTTTGTCTCTTCGACTTCTTTTGCACTTTATTAAAGGACTATCAATTTCCATTACATATCTATAACGAACAGACTCATTTTTTTTAACATTTTGATTCTGTGTTTTCTTATACCAGATATATCCTACATTTCGATTTTCACCATCTATTATATAATAATAATTAGCAACATTCGATTCTATAGTGTGATACCCAAATAAATGTAAAAACTTATTTTCACACTCTAGAATACCATAATTCTTTTTTTCCGTTTCTTCTTGCATACATATCCTTCTTTCAAAAATTAGAATAACAAAGGAATTGTTACAAATCAAGCATTTTTAGCAAAAATTTCTTACTATTTAAATAAAGTCCTGTGTACCGTTCATAATAACGATTGATAAAAAAATTAATTTCTTTTACAATCTCCTCACTTATTTTAAGATCAGTAATTGAATCAATCGCAACGTAATAATACATGCGTATCATTTTCACAGTTTTACTACTTACTAAAACTTGATTTGTATAACAATTTTTACAAACATAACCCCCTTCATCTGCATCTAAAGTTACAATATTTTTTGTATTTCCACACAAAATACAAGAATCAAGTTCCAAACCTACTCCTAAAAAAGGAAGATATTTAAGTTCCAAAATATTGGTAATCACCAAAGGATTCATCGAAGCATTCATTTTTTTAATCCCTGCAAGATAGAGTTTATACAAAATTGCTTCGCCACTTTGCTTAAAAACCTGTGTAGTTAACTCCGTTAAATAATTCAAATAACTAATTAAAACAATATCACTTTTAATTGTTTTAAAATCATTTAAAACATCTACATCTTTTAAAATAGACAGTTTATCTTCTTTATAATAAATATAAAAAGAACCATAAGTAAATTTTATGGTCAAAGCACGAAGACGGCTTTTCATGGACATTACGCCTTTACACATAATACCAATGATACCGTATTCAAAAGTATAAAGTTGAATAATCTTGGAAGTATCTCCATAGGGCGTTTCGTTAACAATAATCCCTTCTACCTTTGTTATCATTTTTCACACTCTTTTTACTAGCATATACTAAGTAATCTTCTACTTTTCCGCTTTTCTTAAATTTATTCCATGCTTCTTCTTTTTTCATTTTTATCATCCTCTAATCTTTCTAACTATATATTGAGGATTTTTTTTAAATTTTATTCATCTTCATGAAATCCAAGTTCATGTAAAACTTTTTCTTTTTCTCTCCACTTCTTAATTGTTTTCACATAAAGATCCAAATACACACGTTTTCCAAGCAATTTTTCTATATCTTTTCGCGCTAAAGAACCAATAGTTTTTAAACGTTCTCCATTTTTTCCAATCACTATCTTTTTAATAGAATCACGTTCTACTATAATTTCTACTCCAATCAAAGTCACTTTTTCTTTCTCCTCATAATAAGTAGTCACACAAGTCACACAGTGAGGTACTTCTTCGATTGTTAAATTAAGAAGTTTCTCTCTTACAATTTCACTAATCATAAAATAGGTACTATTGCTTGTAATCGTATCATCATCAAAATACTTAACATTGTCTTTTAAATACTTCTTAATCACTTTCACTAAACAATCCAAATTATCATTTTTCATGGCACTAACTGGAACAATATCAGCAAATGGAAACAAATCTTTATAATTCTCAATCACTTCCAATATTTCTTCGCTCTTAATTTTATCAATTTTATTCAAAACCAAAATAACGGGAACTTCCGAATTTTTTAAACACTCCAAAATAAATTTATCTCCTTTTCCTAAAGAAGTAGAAGCATCTGTCAAAAACAAAATAGCATCTACGTCATGAATCAAAGACAACGCTTGCTTATTTAAAATTTTCCCTAATCTACTTTGTGGTTTATGAATTCCAGGAGTATCTACAAAAACTATTTGTGTATCTTCTTCATTATAAATCCCTTGAATTACATTCCTTGTCGTTTGCGCCTTATCACTTGTAATGGCAATATGAGCATTTACTAAACTATTTATTAGCGTACTTTTTCCAACATTAGGTCTTCCTATAATACTAACAAATCCACTTTTCATAACCTTCACCTACATCTTAAATATTTCCACAAAATAAGGAGCAAAAACAAACAAGCCAATGACTAGAGCCACTAAAGACATAATAAAACTCGCTGCACTTCCGCAATCTTTTGCAATTTTAGCAAGGGGATGATGTTCAAAAGTTACTAAATCTACCGTTGCTTCTATTGCTGGATTAATAAGTTCCATTCCCAAGATAACTCCAAGAGCAATAAATACAATTGCCCACTCAGATAACTTAATTTGAAAAATAATTCCTAAACAAATAGAAAAAATCGTGGCTACTCCATGTATCCATAAACTTTGTTCATAGCGATAAGCATACAATAATCCTTCAATAGAAAACTTAATACTACGAAAAAAGCGCATAATTCCTTTTTTCTTAATATCATCTCTTGATATTTGTGGCATCTAAAATCAACTCCTGTTTTGTAAACATAATCTCTTCTTCTTTTTCCGTCATATGGTCATATCCAAGCAAATGAAGAAGACCATGCACTGTTAAAAAGGATAACTCTCTTTTTTCAGAATGTCCATAAGAATTTGCCTGTTCTATCATTTTGGGTATACAAATAAAAATATCTCCTAAAACACGTACCTTCATAGAAAACGTGCTAACAACATCCTCAAAAGCAAAAGAAATCACATCTGTAACTTTATCGATTCCACGATGGACTCTGTTTAATTCCTGTATTTCCTCTTCCCCTACAAACGTAATAGAAAAAATACATTTCTTCACATTTTCTTCTTTTAAAGTATTTTGAATTACTTTTTTTAAATAGCCATAATTCCCATCATACCCATACTCATCATTAATTGTATACTTCATTAAAACCATCCCAGTTCTATTGTTCTTGTAAAATAAATAAGCGCAAGTAAGAAAAGAACAATACACAAAATATTATAAAATACATCACTTTGAAAAAATCTAGGCAAATGTTTTTTTATGGCTGTAAGACCGATAAACAATAAAAAACCAATTACACTCCCCACAACGTTTAAAAATATGTCATCAATATCAAAAGAACGTCCAATTTGTAACTGTACTGATTCTACAGTTAAACTAGTAATAGCACTAATAAATAAAATATGCGATACTTTACTGGCTTTCACATAGCCTGAAACAAAATATCCAAAAGGAATAAAAATAACAATATTACCAATCACATTAAAAATAAAAAGTTTACTCCCTATCTCATAGCGAAATATCTCCGTAAAAGGAACAATATTTAATCCACTATTGGTATTCATTTCCGTACTCGTTAAAAGTTGAAATAATAATAGGGCATATACAATGAAAATCAAATTTAAAAATTCTTTATAGAAAACGAATTTTTCACGATTAATTTTTATATACGATATACGTATAGCAATAATGACTACCAAAAAAATAACAAGCATTGGCCATATATCTCTAATAGCACTAGATAAAGTATCTTCAATCATCTAACTTCCCTCTTCTTCTATTATTATAGAATACTCCTCTACTTGAGCAATATTTTCTATAACGGAATAAAATATATCCATCTCTATTGTACTATCATTTATACTATTTTTCAAAACTTTTTGTACTTTTACTTTTTCTCCCTCTTGAAATTTAGCCTGGATTTTTTGATTGGCTAATTCTAAAGCCTTATTCATTCCAGAATTTAAATCATATTCATTTTTCTCTTCTATCGTTTCATATTCAGTATCTACATAAAAAGTAAAGTTAAAGAAACGAAACAAAACTTTGCTTTCCTCTTCATAAGTACTAAGACGACTCCTTAATATTTTGTATTTTCCTGTATCAGATTCTAAACTAAAATTAAAACGTTTCTTACCTGTTCTTGTTTTAATAATATATTCAATTGGCAACGTAACATGAGTTTCATACCATACTTCTGCATAAACACTTCCACTGGCACAAACGTTATTTTTTACTTCTTCGTTCCATTTAATTTCACCGCTAATTAAAATATCACCTTCTTTTACGTACTGTCCTTCATGAACAGCAATTTCACCCTTAGTACTTGTAATATTGTCAATAATTCCACTTTTATTAGCCACTATATGACAATATTTATTTTCTTCACTAAAATGGTTTTCGATTCGTTCTTCAATTCGAATTATATACATCATTCCAACGCTTTCAATTTCTAACCATTCTAGACGATCTTTATAAGTAGTTAAAATCTTATCCTTAATACCCTGAAGTTCTTTATAATCTTTTTTAAAACTCCAAACATGAATACCTTCATTATCCAAGGCTTTACTTACTAGTTCACGTATTTCTTTATTAGAATGAATGACATTCACTTTTACAATCACATTAGAAAATAAATTAGTTAAAAATAGAAATAAAAATACTGCCAATACCTTTAATGGAGTTATCCATCTTTTCACTCGATAAAAACCACTTTCACCCACATAATAGAATTTTGCTGTTACAATCTCTTTTTTAATTCTTTCATAATCACTTGCTGACACCTTTAAATAAATTTCATCTTCTTTTTTAATTACATCATACACATTAACTTTATTTTTATACAACTTCACTAAAATTCGATTTTGATTACGTACTTTACATTTTATATAAATATAATGATTTATTTTCATCTAGTAAACCTCACATCTTCTAAAACGCCTTCAATTAATATTTCTCTCTTTTCTAAACGCTTTACAACAAAAGAAGTTCCTTTTAATGTTAACGTAAAAGTAGCCATGGATAAAACAATTTCGTCATCATTTAGTTTTAAAATATCAATATAATTAAATACATGAATTTTATAAACATAAATATCAATATAATAATCATAATCCATCAAAAAATTTTTCATAGTTTTATAAAGATGCATATGCTTCACCTATATAACTATATGTTTCTAGAAATAAGAAAAAAACTATTGAGTTCACAATAATCTTATTCTTCTTTTATAAGTACAAATTTATAATGACACACACTCAATATTTTTAAAAACATTTCTAAAGGTATTTTATTAGTATTAGTCTCATATCTAGAATATTGTTGTTGCGTTATTTGAAGTAGTTTTGCTAGTTTTTCTTGGGTCATATTACAGGATTTACGTATTTCTTTTAATTTTATCATATTGCTAAAACTATACGATAAGCATTTCCAAGCCCGGCTGAGCCTAAAAAACTCGTTATTCCGCCATTAGTACCATACCATATACTTGATCCACGACTAAACCAAGGATAATTTTCTGAGACAAACCAAGTTTCATCATTATACCATGAATGTACTTGAACATTATTTGCTCCCGATTTCACAAATGCAAATGGTCCCATTTCTCCTGTTGCATCCCCTAAGATTCTACGTTGATATTTTTGCGTGTTTGTTCCGCTAACATAGGTATAACTATCATAATATTTTGTAGAGGGATAATCTATTCCTGTTGTTAGGCTTCCTCCATTGCTATATTCTCCATTAAATCCTGAATTATTTTCACTATCTCTACCACTTAAAGGAAATAAATTGTCTGAATTTAAAAGAATACCCATTACATACTCAGAAGCACCTCCACTCATATCATAGATTCCTGTATAGTTTCCAGTCGTACTTGCTACTTGACTTGTTGGGTTCTTGTAATTATATGTATTTGTTCCATCTATACCTAAATTTGTACTTTCATTAATGTTACATAATTCATTTTTTCCTGTAAAACCACATGTTGGTTCATTTTTAGCAGCATACCCAGTGATATAAGCACTATTGTTGTTGATTCTTACAC
>CAMYTM010000040.1 GCA_947297555.1 uncultured Mycoplasmatota bacterium
AAAATAATATGATGTGAGCTCCACGCTGTCCACCACACACAAGCGAAGAATACCGGCCCACCCAGCGCGCCCCCACCCCCCATCCCCCAAACCTTTGCTGGGGGGGGGGTATAATGTTGTTTTAAATGGTAGAACACATTATGAAGAACTTTTTGTTATTTCTAAAGAATTAGAAGAACAGTTTTCTATAGAATGTTTAGTATCTATGGGAGATATTGCTAATGAAGAAGATGTAAAAAGAATGCTTGAAGAATTAAAAAATAAGTTTGAAAGATTAGATGTTTTAGTTAATAATGCAGGAATTGTTTATGATATGGAAATTGATGAAAGACCAACAAATGTATTTGAAGAAACCATACATAATAACGTTACAGGGACTTATTTAATGTGTAAGTATTTTGGCTTGTTTATGAAGAACCAAGATTTTATAACTAGAATTATTAATATTTCAAGTACTAATGGTATGGATTGTAATTTTCCTACAAGTATTGATTATGACGCTTCAAAAGCGGCGATTAATTCTTTGACTCGTAATTTTGCAATAGAATATGCACCTAAGGTATTGGTGAATGCCGTAGCACCTGGTTGGATAAATACAGAAATGAATAAGGATTTACCTTCTGATTTAGTGAAGGAAGAAACATCTAAAATTTATTTAAAACGATTTGCAGAACCAAAAGAAATAGCAAGTTTAGTATATTACTTAGGTAGTGAAGAGAATACATTTGTTAATAATGAAATTATTAAAATAGATGGTGGTTATTAGAAAGAAGGATTAATTTATGAAAGAAAAATATTATATTTCAACAGCAATTGCCTATACATCTGGAAAACCTCATATTGGAAATACGTATGAGATTGTTCTTGCAGATGCCATTGCTCGTTATAAAAGATTAAAAGGGTATGATGTTTATTTTCAAACAGGTACAGATGAACATGGTGAAAAGATAGAATTAAAGGCACGTGAGGCGGGTATTACACCAAAAGAATTTGTAGATAATGTTGCTAAAGAAATTAAAAGTATTTGGGATATTATGAATACTAGTTATGATAAGTTTGTTCGTACTACGGATGAACAACATGAGAAAGTAGTACAAAAGATATTTAAAAAAATGTTTGATAAGGGAGATATTTATTTAGGAGAATATAAAGGACTTTATTGTACACCTTGCGAATCTTTTTGGACAGAAAGCCAACTTGTGGATGGGAAATGTCCTGATTGTGGAAGAGATGTGGAATTAAAAGCAGAAGAGGCATACTTTTTTAAATTAAGTAAGTATCAAGACAAATTAATAGAATATATTGAGAACCATCCAGAATTTATAGAGCCTGAATCACGTAAAAATGAAATGGTTAATAATTTTTTAAAACCAGGATTGCAAGATTTATGTGTATCTCGTACTTCTTTCGATTGGGGAATACCTGTTGATTTTGATTCTAAACATGTTGTTTATGTATGGCTAGATGCTCTAACCAATTATATTACAAATATTGGGTATGACCCAGATGGCTCAAGTGAAGAATTTAACAAGTGGTGGCCAGCAGATTTGCACTTGATTGGAAAAGATATTATTCGTTTTCATACCATTTATTGGCCATGTTTCTTAATGAGTTTAGAATTACCTCTACCAAAACAAGTTTTTGGGCATCCATGGCTTATTATGAGTGATGGAAAGATGAGTAAAAGTCGAGGGAATGTGATTTATGCTGATGATTTAGTGAATGAATTCGGAGTAGATGCAGTGCGTTATTATGTATTGCATGAAATCCCTTTTGCTTCCGATGGTGTTTTTACAAGAGATTTATTAATGGAAAGAATTAATGGAGATTTAGTCAATATTTTAGGTAATTTAGTGAATCGTACGATTTCAATGGCTAAAAAATATTTTGAAAGTCACTTAGAAAATAAAAAAGTAGTAGAAGAAGTGGATAACGAACTTATTACAATGATTAATGCTTTGGAAGAGAAGGTAGAAACTAAAATGAATAATCTTGAAATTGGTGGAGCAATTGACGAGATATTTGAAGTTTTCCGTCGTAGTAATAAATATATTGATGAGACTACGCCTTGGTCTCTTGCAAAAGAGGAAAATAAAAAAGATAGACTTGAGACGGTACTTTATAATTTGATAGAAGCAATACGTGTTTGTGCCGTTTTTATAGAACCATTTTTACCAGAAACTAGCGAGAGGATTTTAAATCAAATTCATAGTAGTGATAAATCATTTCGATATAATGAGAATTCTATATATGATTTAAATGAAGCAGAGATTTTATTTCAAAGAATAGATATTTCACAAAAATGATAATGAAACCTATGTAAATTTAGTTATATAGGTTTTTTTAAAATTATTTATTTTTATTATAAATATTCATATTCTAAATTGTAATTGACAAAGTACGGGGGGGGGGTTATAATACCAAACAGTTTAAGGGGTGTTTAGGTATGTGTAATCCAGAATTAAAACAAGATATTTCCATGGCTACAAATATTATTCATGATAATAGTAATTATAAAGATAAATATATAAGACATTGTGTAATTCCTGCCAGAGGGACAGAAAATGCAACTGAATTATTTTCAAAAATAGATAATTCATTTAAAAAGTGTCTTATTGTAACTGGAAGTGGAGATCAATCGTTAGAGGCTATTTTATATGGTGCAACAGAGATTCATTCTTTTGATATCAATGCACTTGCTAAATATGGTAGTGCTTTAAAATTTGCTTCTATTGAAGCGTTGGATTATGATGAATTTTGTGCCTTTTATACTAAAATGTTTCCTATACAATTATATAAAAAAGTACGAGAGTTTTTAAAAGGAGATTTTTTGATTTTTTGGGATTGCATTTTTGATTATGCTTATAATTTTGATATTTATCATTCTCTTTTTAATGCAGATGTTCATGGAGATTTAATAAAGTTTGGTTTTTCAATGTATGAAAGTAAAAAGTCATATTCTAAAATTAAAGATAGATTGGGTAAAGTTGCTATTACTTATGCAACTTGTAATCTTTTAGATGTATGCTCTCATTTTAAAGAAGTAAATTTTTATGATTTTATTTATCTTTCTAATATATTCTATTATATTCATCAAACGCCTGAACAATTTAGTGATTTTATTTTACAAAATATATATCCCCTTTTAAAAGAAGATGGGGAAATGATTTTTCATTATTTATATGGTATTTATGGAAGAAGTGATACTATTTTTGGTTCTCTTTTAGATGACATTTTTTATGGAGAACAATATATGAAAGATATTAAAGATATTGAAGACTTTAGTACATATTTAGATATGAAAAAATATATTATAGATAGTTCAGGATACGGTACCCTATATAAAGATAAAGATGTTGCTCTTTCCTTGAAGAGGTAATTTTACTTCTTCTTTTGTTTTTGTTATATTGGTTTACGAGGGATGCGTATGTTTTGTGATACACATTGTCATTTGTTTCAAGAGTATTATGAAGATATAGATGAAATGATTAGACTTGCAAAAGAAAATGGGGTAAATCGTATGATAGTAGCAGGATGTGATGCTAAGTCTAATAAGGAAGTATTATCTTTAATAGAAAAGGAAGAGATTTATGGAACGCTTGGAATCCACCCTGAGGAAGTAGAAAACTTTAAAGAAAGTGATTTGGAATTCATTGAAAAAAATTTACAAAATAAAAAAATTATTGCTATTGGGGAAATTGGTTTGGATTATCATTATGGGAAAGAAAATAGGGAAAATCAAATTCAATTATTTGAGTTACAACTTGCTTTAGCAGAAAAATATCATATGCCAGTAGTGGTTCATTCTAGAGAGGCTACTTTAGATACAATTACTTCTTTAAAAAAATATAATGTGAAAGGGGTAATTCACTCTTTTAGTGGAAGTTTAGAGACTGCCAAAATTTATATAAGTATGGGATTTTTGCTTGGTGTGAATGGTGTTATTACTTTTAAGAATTGTAATTTAAGAGATGTCATAAAAGAAATTGATTTGCATAATTTAGTATTGGAGACTGATTCTCCTTATTTGACACCGGTTCCCTTTCGTGGAAAAAGGAATGATTCTAGTAAAATTATTGTGATTGCCGATTATATTTGTGAGTTAAAAAATGTTTCACGTGTAAAGTTAAGTGAAATTACAAATGTAAATATTAAACAGATTTTTGACATTTAATTGGATGTTTGATAAACTTATTTTAGTAAGAAACAATATTGCGAGGTGAAATACAATGCATCAATTTTTTAAAACAGTAAAAAAATTTTCTCAATTAACTTTGCTAATTTTACTTGTGATATTTGTGGAATCTAGTAATAACATAAAAGAAACGAAAGTTTTAAATGATAATTATAATAAATCTATTGATTTAGCAACCATGGCAATGAAATTAAAAGAAGATATTGCAAATGATTTATATAGTGCAAAAGATACTTTTACGGGAGATTTAACTAGTTATTTGCCGACTTGTCCTTTGTGTAGTGGACGTCTTGCGTGTCTTCCTAAATATAATGTATTGGACGGAACGGAAACATATGATGATCTTTCTTATGGGAATGTTAAAATAGTCGCGTCTAGTAAAAATTTGCCTTGTGGGTCCATTGTTCGTTTGAATAAAACAAAATTATCTAACGAGCCTGTTCTTGCTATTGTGCTTGATCGTGGAGTTTTGGGAAATGATTTGGATTTGTTAACTTCAAATGAAACATATGCTTATCAAGTTGGTCGTTCAACCGTTACTTATGATGTTTTGAGAAATGGATGGCAATAAGCCATTTTTTCAGTTGGAGGAATTATGGAATATATAAAAGCAAAAAAAAAATATGGACAAAATTTTTTGAAAAGTGAGGAAGTATTAACTAACATTGCTTCTAGTGTGGAAGTAGACAAGAATGATTTAATTTTAGAGATTGGTCCTGGCATGGGAGCGTTAACTTCTTTCCTTGCTAAGAAGGATACTTCTCTTTTTAGTTATGAAATTGATGAACGCATGAAACCATTTTTGAAAAAGTTTGAAAGTGAGAAGTGTAAGATTATCTATGATGATTTTTTAAAAAGAAATATTGTAGATGATATAAAAGAGATACCTTTTCAGGATTTATATGTAGTTGCAAATATTCCTTATTATATTACTTCTCCTATCATTGTAAAGTTAATAGAGATGGAAGTAAAACCCAAAGAGATTGTATTGTTGGTTCAAAAAGAGTTTGCTGAAAGAATAGTAGCAAGTGCAGGACATAAAGAATATAATGCTTTTACTTTGTTTGTTGATATGGAGTATGAGGCAGAACTTTTATTTTTAGTGGATAGAAATCAGTTTATTCCTGTACCAAATGTGGATAGTGCAGTTATAAAGTTAACGAGAAAAGAAAAAATAGATATCTTGAATAAGGAGAAATATTTAAGGTTTGTTCGAGATGCTTTTTCAAATAAGCGTAAGACTTTAAAAAATAATTTAAAAGACTATGACTGGGAAAAAATAAAAAGCATTTTAGAAAAATTTGGCTATAAGGAGAATGTTCGCGCTGAAGAGATAAATAAAGAAGATTTTAAAAAATTAGTAAATCAATATGAATAAAGGATTTTTATGAAAATAATATTTTAGCGATACATATAAAGTTTAGTGCTGTATCGTTTTTTTTATTACGTTTTAGAAAACGATAAAAATTAGGCAAAAAAATAGTATTTTTGCATAGAATATATTGGTGAAGAATTATGCCAGTTAAAAAAGGCGATATTGTGACTCGTAAAAGTTATGAACATGATACTTTGTTTAAAGTAATGAATATTAAAGGAAATATTTGTTATTTAAAAGGACTAGATGTTCGTTTGTATGCTGATAGTGAAGTAAGTGATTTAAGTTTGGCAACAGAAGAAGAAATAGAAGAATTAAAAAAGGAGGAAAAGGAAGAAAATGATGAGCTGCTTGATCGTAGTGCTTTCTTTTATCTTCCAGGAAAAGTTTTGCATTTGGATGGGGATAATGAATATTTAGGAAGATGTCTTGCTTATTATAAGAAACATAATATTTTTGCAGTTGGAAAAAGAGTAAGTGAATCTGAAGTGGCTAGTAAAATTCGTAGTATGCTTCAAGAATATAATCCTGATATTGTGATTATTACAGGCCATGACGCTTATTTTAGAAAAAAAGGTAAAATGGAAGATATTCATAATTATAAGAATACGGAAAATTTTGTGAAAGCCGTGAAAGAGTGTAGAAGATATGAAAAAAGCCATGAAAAATTAGTAGTGATTGCTGGGGCTTGTCAAAGTAATTATGAAGAACTTATTAAGGCGGGGGCTAATTTTGCTTCTAGTCCAAAGCGTGTAAATATTCATTGCTTGGATCCAGCAATTATTGCTACAACATTATCTTTAACGGAACGGAATAAGGAAGTTGATTTGATTGCTATGCTTGAAAAAACAAAATACGGGAGTGATGGGATGGGGGGAATTATTTCC
>CAMYTM010000041.1 GCA_947297555.1 uncultured Mycoplasmatota bacterium
TATATGTACTTACCTTGTTAATATCGACATTTTCTAAATTTAAGGCACAGTCTTCTGCTTTAAAGCCTTGAAGTGTTACATAATCCTCTACTCTATAAGACAAAATGCTTCCCAATTCTAATTTTACTTCTTTTGTAGTAAATGTATTTGTTGTTTTATTTTTGGCTAATGCAAGAAAATAATATACGCCAAAACCTATTGCTGCAATTAAAATAAGAAGTAAAATGACAATAACTAATTTAGAATTTCCTTTTCTATCTTTTTTCTTTTTATTGTTTTCAAATACAGGTGGAACTGGCACGGCATTAAAGTCATCTATTGATGGTTGTTGTTGTGGTGTTTCTTCTACTTTGGTACTTTCTGGAGTTGCTAGATTCACAGGTTCTTCTGGAGTATCTAATGCTTCTGGTTGTGCAATGGTTTGATTCATTTCTACTGGAACAGAGTCTACTACTTCTTTTATTGGTTCTTCTGCTAAAGTATCAATTGTTTCTATCACTGGTTCACTGTTTATTTCAGTATTCACTGAATTTGCTGGCTCTGTATTTTCTACTAGTGTTTCTTCTACTTTGGTACTTTCTGGAGTTACCAGATTCACTGGCTCTTCTGGAATACTTTCTATTTTAATTTCGGTATTTGTCAAATCATTTACTACTGTTGGTGTAGGAATTGCTTGCGGTATAGGTGCAATGGTCTCATTTGATGCTATTGCATTTTCTTCTACCGAATTTATTGGTACAGTTGAAATGGTGTTATTTGTATTTACGTTAGTACTCATTGATGGATCTACTACCGCTTCTCCAGTTTCAACTGGATTTATAATTTCTTTTGGTTGTTCTGCTATTGGAGCCAATGTCTCTACTATTTTTGGTGCTACTGTTTCTCCTGTTCCATTTAAAATAGAATCTAAAGTTGGTTTTACAGGGGCCACAGTTTCTATTGGTGCAGTATTCACAACTGTTTCTTTTATTATTTCTGGTTTTGAATCTGCAGTTACAGAACTATTTGGTTCTCCATTTCCATGATTTGGGAAAACTGTATTATTATTTACTTCCACTGTTGCATTATTCAAATTTACACCTACGTTTGGATTGGTTGTTGGATTTTCCATACTCCCTATTGTATTTCCATTCATTCCATTTGTATTATTTTGTTGATTATCCATGATATCAATCCCCTTTATCATATATATCATAATTATACTATATTCTCATAAAAAGGCAAGAAAAAAGAAAAATGCAGGTTTACACTTTTCTTTTACATCAACATTAACTATTTTTTATTTTTTTCATATAGTATCTCACTTTTGATGGCCAAGTCGAACTTTCCGCATATTTTTTCCCTATTGACTCTGGCGTTTTCAATCCTTTTTTGTAATAATTATTGGATAAATTTTTAAAGAAAGCCTCGATACCTGCATTTAAAGAACTAAATTTTGCATAAGAACTTCCTCCACAAGTATTTTTTCCTTTCATTCCTCCAACATTATTACATTTTCTTGTAAGATAACTACAAGTTCCTGAGGAACAACCCGTTTCAAGTAAAACGATTGACACCGCAAGATAAGGATCGACACCATATTTAATTGATGACTTGGCAAATACCATACCATATCCTTTTAATGTTGATTTTAGGTTTTTGTCTATTTTTTTGGCCAACTGTTCCAACGTCATGCCATCATAGACAATCTTTTTGTTTGTCGTTGTTGTTTTTGTAGACTTACTTTCTGTTTTTTTTGTTTCTGTTTTTTCTTTGGTTGTTTCTTTCGTTTCAGTCTTGTCATTTATCGCTAGTAATTCACTAGCATTTTCACTACTTAGTAACGTATTGTTACTAATACTACTTACCAACATATTTTTGGTTGGAAGAACAGCAAAACTATCTTCCCTACTTTTTGTTCCATCTAACGTTTTTACAGTGCAGATGTTTACAAGAAGAATCGTGGTTATGGCCATTGCGGCCTTAACCGACGGTAATTTTTTCATTTTTACTCTACCTCTTTTTTTGCGGAACGGTTTTTATACTATCATATTCTTAAATAAGTGTCAAATTGTGGGCATTTTAAAAAGCCTATCAAAACTTGAAAAAACCTTGTATTTAAGCCCAAAAAAACGTTTTTTAAAAAATTAAACTTACAACAATAAAACTTGCAATAATTCCTATTAAATCTGCAAATAAGCCAGTTGATAATGCATGTCTTGTCTTGTTTATTTTTATACTTCCAAAATATAAGGCTAATACGTAAATTGTGGTATCTGTACATCCTTGAATTGTAGATGCCAATCTGCCTACAAAAGAATCTGGTCCAAAATTTGTAAAAATATCATTCATAATAGCGAGAGAAGCCGTTCCAGAAATTGGTCTTACAAAAGCCATAGGTAAAATGTTTAAAGGCAAATTAATTTTTTCTAAAAGAGGAGAAATGACGCTAAACATAGTTTCTAAAAGATGACTATTTAAAAAAATATTAATTGCAAATACCATGGCAATTATAGAGGGAAAAATGTGAAATACTGTGATTAACCCTTCTTTTGCACCTTCTAAAAAGGTATCATAAATCATAACTTTTTTCCTAAAAGCATAAAAAACCACAAATAATACAAATAAAGGGATAATTAGTTTGGATAAGTTGCTCATTTTTCTTTCCTCTTTCTTCTAATATAGTCTAGAGTAAGACCTGCAATACTTGCGCAAACGGTCGCTAAAATAGAGGTAATGATAATTTCTTCAGGATTGGCACTTTTGTGCATCATACGTAGGGCAATAACGGTTGTAGGGACAATGGTCACTCCACTTGTGTTTAAAACTAGAAATGTAATCATAGCATCACTGGCTTCGTCTTTTTTCTTATTTTCTTTTTGCATACTCTCCATGGCTTTTAATCCAAATGGTGTGGCAGCACTACCAAGACCTAGAGCATTTGCACAAATATTGGAAGTAATATATCCTAGGGCTTTGCTATCTTTTTTTAAAGAAGGAAATAATTTGCTCAAAAGGGGCTTTACTATATTTCCAATTTTTACTAAAATACCACTTGCTTCTGCAATTTTCATAATTCCCGCCCAAAGCACAATGATGGGAAGTAAATCCATTACCATTCCTACTCCATTAGTAGCACTATTTAAAATGGTATCGTTTAATTCACTTACATTTCCAAAAAAAATGGTAAAAAGAATTCCTACTATTATGAAGAAACCCCATATTTTATTAATCATGTTTGAACCATCCTAATATTTTTTGTAATAAAGTTTGTTTTTTGTTTTCTTTTACCTCTTTTCTTTCTACATAAATGTTTTCTTCTCTTACCTTTTTATCCTCTATTTTTATCACTACTTTTCCAACAATATCACCAGTTTTGTATTCTTTTCTTTTTTCTAAATAAAAATCTAGAGAAATATTTTCTTTTTCATTCTCTTTTACCATTAAATAAATGTCCTCTTTTATAAACAAAGTATCATTTTTATAATAAGTTTCATTTTCCACTTGAAAATTATTTTTATCGACTACTTTTACACTATCATATTCTTTGAATAAAACTTCATATAAATATTTATGATCAAACCAATCATCTGGATCATTTAAAGAAACAATGGTAATATTTTTATTATCTTTAGAAGCCGTAGAAACAAGGGTACGTCTAGCACGTTCTGTAAATCCAGTTTTTCCTCCCGTAGTGTATTCATACATAGTTAACATTTTGTTTTTATTTGCCCAAGAATATGTTTTTCTATCACTTTTGGCTACATAGTTTTTGGTACTTACGATTTTCTTATAGGTATCATTTTTCATAGCATAACTAGATAAAAGTGCCATATCATAAGCAGTTGAAGTATTGCCTGCTCCTTCTTTATTCTCAAGTCCATGAGGATTTATAAATTTGGTGTGATTCATTCCAATTTCTTTGGCTTTTTGGTTCATTAATTCTACAAACTTATCGACATCTCCACCTACAAATTCAGCAATGGCAAGGGCTGCATCATTGCCACTACGCATCATAAGACCATAAAGTAAATCTTTTAATTTCATAGTTTCTCCTACTTCAATGTAAATAGCACTTCCGAAGGATTTTAAAATAGTAGCCGTTGTCGTGACGTCACTATTTGTATCGGCAAGTTCTAAAGCAACTACGGCAGTCATAATCTTAGAAATACTGGCAATTAAGTGTTCACTGTTTGCATCACTTTCATATAAAACACGTTTAGTGTCCATATCCATAGCGATGATATTTCTAGCAGATAATGCATTTACTTTTAATGGAATACAAATTAACAACAATAATAAAAACTTTTTCATAAGCATCACTACAAAATTATATGAAAAAAAGAGCATATTTAGTCCTCTTGAAAATTAAATGTAAAATTTAGGCAGGAATATGGCTTTAATTTTGCCTTTTACTATTTTTCATCTAAAGAAATTATCATATTCTTTGCAAGTAGAAACAATAGATAAAGAGATATTATATTTTTTTGGTAATTTTACAAATTCTTCTATTTCATTTTAATTCTTTATCGCATTCTGGATACTATCATCTGTTATTTATTCTCCAACAATATAAAATGGTTTGAAGTCTATTCTTGTGCTTTCGACTCTACTTTTGCTTTTTAATTTTCAAAAAAAAAGAGCCCTTGCTCTTTAATCATTTGTATAATTATAAATACCATGAATTTTTTCAAGTATTTCTGTACTTATATTTTCTAAAGTCCACTTTCCTTCTTTTTTAACTACTGAAAAATCAATAGTATATTCGATAGTTTTGGTGGTTTTTTTCATTTCTTCTAATTTGTAATCTAAAAACTTATCTTTATCATAGTTTCCATCTTCATCTATGAATTCACGACGATTGTTATTTTGATATTCTTCTGCTTCTTTTTGGGCATTATATAAATCATATACTGTAATTTTTGCCGTTACAGTTGCCTCATCTCCATTATAAGTTTCATTGGTAATTTTATAACTTAAGTCTTTATACTGCTTCATCATAACTTCTTTATACTTTTCGCCTTGGGTTTCCGTTAATTTTTCTTCTTCTATAATATCTTCAAGTCCTGTTAATACTTTTTCATCTTGATTATTGTATTTAGTCAAATACTCTTTTACAGCATCACTTGCTTTATCAGTTTGACAAGCACATCCAACTACCATAGATAAAGTTACTAAAAAAATAATTATTTTTTTCATATCTGTCTTCTCCTTTATTGTTATTTTTCTCTAAATGTATCCAAATTATACTTCTTATGTGGTAAAATAAAGCATAGGTGATGAAATATGAAACGATTATTAACTGGTTTACAGCCAAGTGGAGATTTAACTTTGGGTAGTTTAATTGGTGGAATTAAACAAAGTGTTGCTTATCAAAATGAATACGATTCTTTCATATTTGTTCCGGATTTACATGCCATTACGGTACCACAAGATCCAACACTTTTAAAGATGCGTATTAAAAAAAATGTAGCATTGTATTTAGCCTGTGGGATCGATCCTGAAAAAAATACAATTTACTTACAATCTGAAAATTTATACCATACCAATCTTTCTTGGATTTTAGAATGTCATACTTATATGGGAGAAGCAAATAGAATGACACAGTTTAAAGATAAAAGTAAAAACCGGGAAAATGTAAGTGTTGGCTTATTTACTTACCCTATCTTAATGGCAGCAGATATTCTTTTATATGATGCTGATTTTGTTCCTGTTGGCATTGATCAAAAACAACATGTGGAACTTGCGCGTGATATTGCTCTTCGTTTTAATAACAAATATGGAGATACTTTTACAATGCCTGAGCCTCTGATTCCTAAAGTAGGGGCTAAAATAATGGATTTACAACATCCTACTAAAAAAATGAGTAAATCAGATGAAGATGTAAAAGGAATTTTGTTTCTTTTAGATGAAGAGGAAGTATTACGAAAAAAAATTATGGCTGCAGTTACAGATAGTGATAATAAAGTTTATTATGATGTTGAAGCAAAACCTGGGATTTCAAATTTACTTACTATATATTCTTGTTTAAGTAATATGGAAATGAAAGAAGTCGAAGAAAAGTTTAAGGATTCTAACTATGGAAATCTAAAAAAAGAAGTAGCAGATTTGGTAGTAGAAACTTTTACAAATATTCAAAAAAAATACCAAGAATATATGAGTTCTGGTATTGTAGATGAAGTTTTGAATCAAGGAAAAATGAAAGTACAAGAAATTGCTAAACAAAGATTTGAAGAAGTTACAAAAAAATTAGGATTAGGTAGATACTAACGACTATTGTTATAAGAGAGTTTAATGAAATCATAAACTCTTTTTAAATTATTATCATATCCCCTATGTAAAGAATTTGTCATTTCTTTGTAAATGCATTCTATATCTTCATTATTTTTATTGAACCATTCGCAGTATAGGTATTTAAG
>CAMYTM010000042.1 GCA_947297555.1 uncultured Mycoplasmatota bacterium
ATCTTATAGTGTAGATAGGAGTATCCTTTATGCGTTAGGAGATTTTGCGGGTGTGGGGGTTACTTATCACTATCAGGCTAATATCTATGCTAGAAAACATCGTAATGAAAGAGCAAGTTATCGAATTAAAGTAAATCATGTTCATAATTTCGAAGAAGTTGTACAAGCACTTTATAATCATCCTGATACTTTTATAATACCTCATGAATATTTAAAGGAATATAGTGAACAAGAACTAAGGTATTTAAAAAGTATTCAAAATTACTTACATATAATTGATTTAAGGGATGAAAAAAGAAGTAAGGAATTAAATGAGGTTACAAATGTTTTGGAGGAGTTGTATTATAAAAAAAAGAGAACCATAAAAGAGCACTTTAAATTAAAAAAATATGATAAGTTAGAAAATAAATTGTTGAATAAAGAAAGACTTGCAAGATATAATAATAGCAAGGCTAAACAATATTTGCTTTTTAAAAATATGCATGAGGAGAACAATAATATCATTGATTCTATACTAAAAGAAGAAAGAGATTATCGAATCTATCGTAAGTTTAAGAATTCCTCTAGAGTAGGTAAAAAGTATTTTTTAATTGATAAAGATGGAAATTATAGAGCGATTTTAGAATTTGTAAGCGAAGAGGCTATTCCTTTTAAGGATTTAACAGATGATATGGTAAATTATAAAATTAGTGGTTTTAAAAGTTTTAAAGATTATAAGCAAGATTTATATTATAAGTTTGTGGAAGAAAGCAAATGGTATCGGGAAGATTTTAATGATAATTCGAAAATTTGTTATGCCAAGTTTGTATTGCAAGAAATTATAGTAAATAATAGAACAAGATAAAAAGCGAGGTAGTTATGGAGAAAAAGAATAAAAAGTGGATAGAAAATTTTGGAGTTCAAGTTATTTTCATTTGTTTTTGTTTTTTGTTAACAATTGGATGTCTTGTTTGTAGTATTGAAAAGGAAGAATCATTAGAAGTTGAAGAAGAAATCCAAGAAATTGCTAAAGAATTGCCAAAGGTGTATTTTGAAGGGGACATTGCAGACATGAATTCTAAGGAAGATGTTCGTAATATTAAATTGAAATATGAAAGTGAAGAACTTAATTTTGATGCTTATACTAAGATTAAGATTCAAGGAACTTCAAGCCTTGCTTATGAAAAAAAGAATTATACGATAAATTTATATGAAGATGATACATTTAGCACTGAAATGAAGATTGATGTAGGATTTGGAGATGCTAGTAAGTATTGTTTAAAAGCCAATTGGATTGATAAAACACATGCTAGGAATATTGTGACAGCAAGACTTGTTAGTGATATTCAAGAAAGATATAATTTGTTTATGAATACTCCAAATAATGGAGTTATTGATGGTTTTCCTATTGAAGTGTATATTAATGGAGAATTTTTAGGTATTTATACTTGGAATATTCCAAAAGATGCTTGGATGTTTAATATGGATGAAGAAAATGAAAATCATATAGTTTTATCTGGAGAAAGATGGGAAGATGGCAATTTATTTCAAGATTTAGCAAATTATATACAATGGGATGTGGAAGTTGGAGAAAAAAATGATGTTACTTTAACTAAGTTTAATCGTTTAGTTGGATTTGTTAAGAATAGTACTGATGAATTGTTCAAAGAAGAAATTTCTAATTACTTAAATTTGGATTCTGTTATTCATTATTATATAATGTTAGAATTTGCGGAACTGATTGATAATAGTGCTAAGAATATGTTGATGGTGACTTATGATGGAACTATTTGGTATCCTAGTTTGTATGACTTAGATACATCTTTTGGGACAGATTGTTATGGAAATGAACTTTTAGATTACAATAAAATTAATGATTCTTTTGTAAGTAATTTATGGAAAAAGTTGGTTCGCTGTTTTCCAAACGAAATAAAGGAACGTTATTTTGCTTTAAGAGAAGATATATTGACAAAAGAAAATATTATGAATATGTTTTTAGATTTTGAAAACTCTATTCCAGAAGAAGTATTTTTAAAAGAACAAGCAAAATGGGGAGAAAATTTGCCAGGATATGGTTTAGAACAGATAGAAGAGTTTTTGAAAGCTAGAATTCCAATTGTAGATGATTATATGAATACTCTTAGTGAATAATTTTGTTGAATTTTAGAAATTTTATGTTATAATAATATCTGTTTCTAAAAAAGGGGGAAAAGTTTTATGTTTGATTTTAGGAAAACAAAAAGAGCAATATTATGTGCTTCCATGTTAAGTTTACTTAGTATATCTTTAAATGGTTGCAATACGAAAGATGATGATTTCTCAAATGAAGTTTTGGAAGAAAAATTAACAGATTTAGAAAATTCAATTGAGTTATTAAAAAAGGAAAACAGATTATCAGAAATTACTAAAACTTTGAACGAAGCGTTACATTGTTTAAAAAAATCACAAGAAAAGTTTATTGCAGTTCCTTCTGTCATGGCAAAAGAAAATGTAAATATTCGTACCTCTGATGTTGATGGAGAACTTATGGGAACATTAGTAAAGGGATCTACTTTAGAAATAGCAGAGAGTATGCCTCATGGTTGGTATAAGGTATTCTATTATGACAAAATTGGTTATATAAAAGGAGATTATGTAAAAGAAATAGATACTTATAAGAAAAATGGCAAGTCAAAAAGTATGCTATGTAGAAGAAGATAGAGAAACTATGATTACAATTCCTAAAGAAGTATCTATGACTGGAAAGGAAGAGTATGAAGTACTTCCAGAATTTGAATGTTTAGAAATTTATGAAGAATATGAAGATAAGTATTTAGCAAAAACAAATGATTATATTGGTTATGTCCCCAAAACAAATTTAGGAGAACTTAAGGAAACATTTGTAGATATTGACATTAGTAGCCAAGAATTAAAATTATATGAGAATAATGAGATTATTTTAAAGACACCAGTTGTTACAGGTAATCTTTCTGAAAAAGATTGTGACTCTGATAAGGGGTTATTTGAAATTTATAAGTTTAAAGAAAATGATTATTTGAGAGGTCCTGGATATGCCTCTTATGTAGAATATGCGGCTTTTTATAATAAAGGTGAGGCGATTCATGATGCTAGTTGGCGTAGTATTTATGGAGGAAATATTTATGGAACAAATGGTTCTCATGGTTGTATTAATACACCTCGTGATAATGCTTTGAAATTAAAAAAACATGTATCTATTGGCACTGAAGTTATAGTACATGAGTAATGAAGAAAAGGGCGATATGTGTTCTTTTTTTGTGTCTTCTATAATCGTATACTTATATGAAATTAGTAATAGTTTTAAATTCTGAAAATTAATATTGATTATTGGTTTTATAGAGTAAAAATATTGTAAGAAATATTCATAAAAAGTTCTATTTAATTTTAAAGTGGTTATCTATTTGATGCTTTCATTTAAAATCTAGCAAATAGATAAGAATAATTTAGTTTTTATGGAATTTATTTTAATATAAATGTTTCTTTTTGTTTATAGAGAAGAAAAAGATAATACAAAATGTTCAAATTTAAAGTAGTGCTATTAAAAAAGAATGTAGTAGATTTTGAAAATGAATTTTTACTTTTAAACTTCTTATTTACTTATATTCTTTATATGATATAATGTGAAAAAGAGAGGAGAAAAAAATGAAAAAGATAATTTGTTTATTATGCCTATTAGCATCTTGTTTTGTATTAACTGGATGTGGTGAAAAAAATATTGAGGGTTCTTTACAAGATATCATGGCAAAGTTATACGAAGGTATTTCCGAGGAAGAAAAACCAATGTTATTAGAAAATATAGAATTAAATAATGAAAATTTTGAATATTTTGCATTTACAAATTTACAATATAAAGAAGCTATTGCGAGTGAATCTATGACCGGTTCAACAGCTCATTCTGTTGTTTTAATTCGTTTAGAAAACGCAAAAGATAGCGAACAAGTTGTAAAGGATATTGAGGAAAAAGCAAATCCACGTAAATGGATTTGCGTTGAAGCAGAGAATACTTACGTATTATCTAAAGGAGATTTAGTAGTTTTAATTATGTCAAATGAATTAGCTCCAAAAATAAAAGATAATTTTGAAAAATTAAGTTAGAGGGAAGTATGTTATTTTCAAGTATAAGTTTTCTCTTCTTTTTTTTGCCTTGTTTACTTCTTTGTTATTTTTTAGTTCCTAAAAAAGTAAAAAATTATGTTTTACTCTTTTTTAGTTTCTTTTTTTACTATTTTGGAGAAAAGAACTATATATTTCTACTATTTATTATTTGCCTTGTAAATTTTTTCTTAGGGTGTATTATTGAACATAAGCAAAGTAAGTTTTGGTTTTATTCTGGCATTTTATTCAATATTTTCGTACTTTTTTACTATAAATATACCAACTTTTTTTTGGAAGTGTCTTTTTCATTTTTTAAACAAAATCCTCCTATTTTAAATATCGTTTTACCATTAGGAATTAGTTTCTTTACGTTTCAAAATTTAAGTTATTTATGTGATGTTTATAAAAAAGTAGTACCATGTCAAAACAATTTTTTTACATATTGTATGTATATTACTCTATTTCCTCAACTTATAGCAGGACCCATTATAAGATATAAGGATATTAGTGAAGAATTAAAGAAAAGAGAAGAAAATATAAATAGTTTTAGTGAGGGGGTATCAAGATTTATTATTGGGCTTTCTAAAAAAGTGCTACTTGCTGATGGGATGTATTTATTTAGTACTAAAATTTTAGAAGGTAATATGTCTTTTTTTTCTTATTGGTTGGTAGCTTTAGGACTTATGTTACAAATTTACTATGATTTCTCTGGTTATTCTGATATGGCAATTGGATTGGGTAAAATGTTTGGCTTTCATTTTAAAGAAAATTTTAATTATCCTTTCATTGCATCATCTATTACAGATTTCTGGCGAAGGTGGCATATTTCTTTATCTAGTTTTTTTAAAGATTATGTTTATATTCCTATGGGAGGGAATCGCTTTACAAAGTTAAAAACTATTCGTAATATATTTGTTGTATGGTTTCTGACAGGATTTTGGCATGGAGCAAGTTGGAATTTTATTTTATGGGGAATTTATTTTTTTGTCTTACTATTAGTAGAAAAATTTTTTTTGAAAAAGTATTTAAAGTCAAATTTTTTGGCGCACTTTTATACGTTATTTTTTGTTTGTATTAGTTTTGTCTTATTTAGTTTTACGGATTTAAACGAATTATTTTCATTTTTAAAAGGAATGTTTGCTATACATAAAGACTTAATAAATAATCATGCTTTATATTATTTAAAAAACTATGGTCTTCTTTTATTTATTGCTATTTTAGGATGTACGCCATTTTTTAAAAATTTATTCAAAAAAATTGAGAAAGGAAAAAAAAGCAAATGGATTTATGGATTTACTAGTTTGGGTCTTATCCTCTTATTTTTGATTTCTGTAGTTAAAATAATTAGTAGTTCGTTTCAACCATTCATTTACTTTCGATTTTAATTATGAAAGAAAAAGGATTATCTATTGTATTTGTTTCTTTGTTATTTTTCTTCCTTCTTTTTGGAATTATAGTAAAGGATAATGAAATATCCATAAAAGAACGTAGAAAATTAACAACTGTAGAAGACTTAAAAAAAGATACTTTGGGTTATTTAGAAAAATATTTAAGTGATCAATTTCCACTCAGAAATGCGTTTTTATCTTTTTATTCTTTTTTAGAAAGATATATTTTAGGGAATAAAGAAAATAATGATATTTATATAGAAAAAGGATATCTAATTGAGAAAAATTACCCTTTAAATGAAAAAAGCATTGATGATTTTGTAAGAAAATTAAATATAATTTATGAAAATAATTTAATAAATAGTCATGTGTATTATGCGGTTATCCCAGATAAAAGTTATTTTTTAGATGAAAAAGGGGTTCAAAAGTTAAACTTTGAAGAATTATTAGAC
>CAMYTM010000043.1 GCA_947297555.1 uncultured Mycoplasmatota bacterium
ATACTGTTTTGGATCAACCAGTAAAAATATTAGATTACCTGCATAACGTGTAAAAATTTTTTAAATATTATATTGAAAATAAACGAAAAATAATGATGTTTGCTACATGCTTCATGCTACATAATAAGGGTAATACTATACCTTATTATGGCGAAGACTTTAGTGGCTATGCCACTAGTCTCACCTACAAGACTATACTTCGATACTATGACATTGCATAGTATTTTTTAATATTTCAAATTAATACTTTAAAAACTTTCTGAATTTTACTACCAATTTACTACTTTTGAAAGCAAAAATATGAGAAATTATAAATATATGTGAATACCTTCCAAAAATAAAAATGCTGTAAACACTTATAAATAAAGGATTTAATGACATTTAAGAACTTATAAAAAGATAGTCAAAAAATTATATAACTTTTTATTAAAAAAATTTATATTTTTAGAAATGTTACTTATTGTATTTAGAATACAATTTTATTGTTTCTTGCAATTTCTTTTTTTAAGAATATAGCATTTACTATTTTGTTTTTCATAATTAATATTGGAGTTCATGTATTCGTATCGACTATCACTTTTCTTTTTTTTTATTATTTTTCATAGTCGTTTTTAATTTTTTTAAATGAGTAGAAGATTTATGTTTATACGTGGTACAATGTATATAATAGAAAGATAAATAATAATTTAATAAAGAATCAGGTGCAATATGAAAAATAACAATGAGAATGAAGAAAAACAAATTGCTCTTTTTGAATACCAAAAACTTACTAAAAATTTGTATAGAGAAAAACGAAAAAAAGGTTGAAAGTTCTTTTGTCCATAATAATAATTGGAATAGTGTTTAAAATTCTTTTTGGTACATTAGAATTTAACAATTTTTTTGAATATTCTTCATCTAAAGGTAGATATTATAAAATAACAGTAAATGAAAAACAAATACCAGCATCTTATAGACTAAGACATAAAATACCTATCATTCCATTTTTGATAAATTTTAATAGTTATTATACAGGAAGTAGTGACATTGAAGGGTATAATGATAATTTTTTCACTTTTAACGAATCAGAAAAGTATATAATAGGAATTGAATCGTTTAATTGCCATTATTATGATATAATGACCGAATGTAAAAATAATAATCAAAAAATGAAAAAGAATAATGATACCAGATATACAAGTTTAATCATTACTACAGCAACTAGGCCATATGAAAGAGTATACGAAGGAAAATTTATTGAAGATATAACACCTTATGTAATGAAAAAAGGTAAGTATCATACAGAAATTACAGCAAAATATAGATTTTTTAATGAGGCAAAAATATATTTCTATTTTAATCATTAACGTATTGTACGAATTAAATTTTAAAATATTTGAAATAAGAAATTTAACTAGCAAAGATTTAGATAAAATTTGTTTATAATAAAAGGAATTATAGAATCTCGTCTATAATTCCATAAGCAAGTGCTTCCTTGCTATTCATATAAAAATCTCGCTCCATATCGGCTTCTAAAATGGAAGCCTTTTTCTTTGTTCTTTTGGCTAAGATTTCAATTAATTTTTTCTTTGTTTTTAAAATATGATCTGCAACAATTTTAATATCCGTTGCTTGTCCTTGTATACCTCCTAATGGTTGATGAATCATGATCTCTGCATTTTCTAAGGCACAACGTTTATCTCCACAAGCAAGTAAAAAGGCCGCCATACTTGCCGCCATACCAACGACAATAGTTCTTACATCGCTTTTAATAAAATGCATAGTATCAAAAATAGCAAACCCACTGCAAACTTCCCCACCTGGACTATTAATGTATAAACAAATTTCTTCGTGATTTAAAGAATCCAAATACAATAATTCACTAATAATAATATTAGCAGAGGCCATATTAATTTCTCCGGTCAAAAATACAATTCTATCTTTTAAAAGCCTAGAATATAAGTCATACGCATACTCATGATTACTACTCTTTTCAACTACTGTTGGAATAATATTCATTTAGTTCACCTATTACTATCATAGATGAATCTCACTATTTTTATACAAGAAAAAGTTGTCTAATTTTGAATTTTATAAAACTAAACAAAAAAAGTAAAAGAACTGTCAAAATATAGTAAAGAATACTTATATCAAACTAATACAAATATAATTTATATATATAGAATATATAAACGAACTAAAATATAAATATTTTTTATATATTAAGCATTTTCACTTTTTTAACTTCTCATTATTCTGAATCCATAAAACTAAAAAAACGATTGTTTCTTTTTTGCGAAAATATTTCAAAAAACTTCCTATACAAAACCCTGGCATTATGATAAAATAAACTAGAATACGAGGGGTCAATTATGCAAGAAATAACCATAACGTTTCCTGATGAAACAAAACAAGTTTTTTCTTCTGCCACACCACTATATGAAATAGCAGAAAAATATCAACCTAAAATGAAACATAATATAATTGGTGTGAAAGTAAACAATGAAATACTTCCTATGCACACGAAAATTACTAAAAATTCTTCTGTGTCTTTTTTAGATGTCACTAATCCATACGGATATCGCATGTACCAAGCAGCCTTAAAATTTATATTCGAAGTTGCCATAAAAGAAACCTATAAAAATGTTGAAGTTCATTTCTTACATAGTGTTCCAAAAGGAATCATGACCGAAATAGAAGGTACAACCATTACAAAAGAAGATATCAATAAAATAAAAGAAGCCATGGCTAAAATTATAAACAACGATGAAAAAATTATAAAATACAATATAGAAAAAAAAGAAGCAATGCGCTATTTTTTAAAACACAATCAAGTAGAGAAAGCACGCAATGTTCATAATACAAATAACGATATTGTAAGTTTTTATAAACTAAAAAATTACTACAACTATTATTATACCGATATGCCCTATAACACAAAAAATATGAACAAATTTGACTTAAAATATTTAGACAATAACCGTGTTGTTCTTGTGTATCCAAGTAGTAGAACAGAAGGAAGTGTACCAGAATACGTTCATTATGAAAATATTATTAAAACTTTTTTTGAAGGACAAAATTGGTTAAAAATTATGCACACTCCTTATTTACCGGATTTAAATGACCAAGTAAGCAAAAGCAAAATTAAAGAATTTATTGAAGCCAATGAACTTGTATTCAACGAAAGAATTTCGGGTCTTGCCAAAAGAATACATGAAAAAAAAGAAATAAAAATAGTTTTAATATCGGGACCTTCTTCCACGGGAAAAACAACTACTACCAAAAGACTAGCAAGTTATTTAAAAACATTAGGCTACCAAACAATTCCCATATCTGTAGATGACTATTACAAAGATGGTGAAGAAATTCCTCAACTAGAAAATGGAGAATTTGATTTTGAATCACTTAATGCTATCGATACCAAATTATTTAATGAAGATCTCCAAGCCCTATTAAACGGAGAAAAAGTAAACCTTCCAATGTATGATTTTATTATTCAAAAGAAAAATAGAAGAGCAAATGCCGTGCAAATGGATGAAAATAGTATTCTATTAATTGAAGGACTTCATGGGCTGAACGAAGAATTAACCAGTAGCGTAGAAGAAGAAAAAAAATTTAAAATATACCTAAGTCCTTTTATATCATTAGGAATTGACCGTCATAATTACATATCAACTGTTGATTTACGACTTTTAAGAAGAATTGTGAGAGATAATCGTACCCGTGGAACAGATGTCGCTAAAACTATTGAACTATGGCAAAACGTAAGAAAAGGGGAAGAAAAATATATTTTTCCTTTTATACACCAAGCAGATGTGATTATCAATACGGCGTATGCTTTTGAAGTAGGAATTTTAAAAGTATTTGCAGAGCCATTACTTTATTCCGTTAGTTTTGATTCACCCTACTATGAAGAAGCAAGAAGATTAATTGATTCTTTAAGAGGGTTCTACCCCATACCTAGTGAATATATAAGTAAAGATTCCATTTTAAGAGAATTTATCGGATAAGAAAGGATATGATTTTATGATAAAAGTAGCCATTAATGGATTTGGAAGAATAGGAAGAGTTGCTTTCCGAGAAATGATAACAGGAACAATTTTTGACATAGTAGCCATCAATGATTTAACAGATGCAGAAGAACTTGCTTATTTATTAAAATACGATACAAATCATCGTGCATTTCATGAAGATTTAATAAAATCTGAAAACGATGAAATAGTAATCAATAATCGCAAAAGAATTAAAGTATACAAAGAAAAAGATCCAGAAAACTTACCATGGAAAGAACTAAATGTAGATTTAGTTTTAGAGTGTACAGGTCTATTCACCACGAAAGAAGGAGCCGAAAAACATTTAAAAGCCGGAGCAAAAAAAGTTTTAATTTCTGCTCCTAGTAAAGAGGGAATCAAAACCATTGTTTATAATGTAAATGATTTTCTTCTAACAAGCGAAGACCAAATAATTTCAGGTGCTTCCTGTACAACAAATTGTTTAGCCCCAGTATTAAAAGTAATCCACGATAATTTTGGGATACAAAAATGTTTTATGAGTACTATTCATGCCTACACAAATGACCAAGCAACGCTTGATATACCACATAAAAAAGGAATCAAGGAAAGACGAGGTCGTGCTGCGGCAGGAAATATTATACCAACCTCAACAGGAGTCACCAAAGCCATCGGAGAAGTTATACCAGAATTAAAAGGAAGAGTAGATGGACTTGCTTATCGTGTCCCGGTAAGTGATGGTTCTCTATGCGATTTAGTCCTAGAACTAAATACAAATGTAACAAGAGAAGAAATTAATAACGCTTTAATAAATGCCCAAAATGAGACCTTAAAAGTAACATTTGATCCTATTGTTTCCAGTGATATTATTGGAAAAAAATGTGGCTCTTTGGTAGATGCCTCTTTAACAAAAATACTAGATGTTGAAGGTCATCAACTCGTAAAAATAGCCAGTTGGTATGATAATGAAATGGGATATACAGCCCAAATGCTTCGTACGGCTAAAAAAATGTTTAATACACAAAAATAAACCGCTAAATAAAAGAATTAAGGATGATGCTTATGAAACAAAGAATAGAAAAGATGAACTTAAAAGACAAAACTGTCATTGTAAGATGTGACTATAATGTTCCTATTTATAAAGGGAGAATTTTAGACGATACTAAAATTGTGGCTAGTTTAGAAACCATACGCTATTTAATAAAGAACAATTGCAAAATTATTATTTTAAGTCATTTAGGGAAAATAAAAAAAGAAGAAGACAAGTTATATAACTCTTTAGAACCTGTTGCTAAATATTTAAAAGAACTAGTAGGAAGAGAAGTTTATTTTAGTCGAAAAATACTTGATCCAGAACTGCCAAAACGAATAGAGTTAATGCTTCCACGTGATATTCTAATGCTAGAAAATACTAGGTTTTTAGATGTTCCTAACAAATTGGAATCAAATTGTGATGCTCAAGTTTCTTACTTTTTTGCTTCTTTAGCAGATGTGTTTGTAATGGATGCCTTTGCATCAAGCCATAGAGCCCATGCTTCCGTTGTCGGAATCACAAAATATATTCCGAGTTGTATTGGATTTTCCGTTGAAAGAGAACTTGCAGCATTAGATCGTTTTTTAAAAGAGCCAGTTCACCCATTCACTGTTATTATGGGAGGGGCCAAAGTAGAAGACAAATTAGACTTAATTTCAACCATGTTACCAAAATGCGATTATTTATTACTAGCAGGAGGACTGGCCAATAGTTTTTTAAAAGCACTAAACTTTAATATTGGTGCCTCTCTAGCCACCGAAAGTCCTAGAACAATTGAAAAACTAAAACAAATTATGTTGGAATACCGCAACAAACTTATGCTCCCCCTAGA
>CAMYTM010000044.1 GCA_947297555.1 uncultured Mycoplasmatota bacterium
TCCTTTAGATTTATGAATAGTTAAATATCGCAAAGAATAGGAATAGTTTTCTAACTTAAAGTAACCACTTTTTAGCCAAATTATTTTCTCTTTAGGAATAAAGTTATAAATATCGAAGTTATTTCGACCAAGAATTAGAATTTCTCCGGTATTTATCTGCTTTATTGTTTTTAAAATCATTTTGTAAGGATTTAGATAATACAGAATTTTTATGGGATTTTCTAAGTGTTTTTTGGATTTTAAATCTTTTTTTATTTGAAGTTCATTTTTCATGATGAAATCTCCTGCAATATAAATTAATTCTTGACTATTTCGGTAGGTATTTTCAATTTTAAATGTTTTTGCTCCTTTAAAATATTTTTGAAAGTTTAAGAAGATGTTTAAATCACATCCAGAAAATTTATAGATAGACTGAAAATCGTCTCCTACAACTGTAAGATTTGCATTGCTATTTTTTACAACTTCTCGAATCAAATCAAGGCGAAGTTTTGATGTATCTTGAAATTCATCAATAATAATCTCTTTATATTTGCAAATTTTCTTTTCTTTACAATGTTTTAATGCTTTTTTTATTAAATCGTCAAAGTCGTAATAATGGTTTTGGTATTTTTCTTTTTCATAAAAGTTGAAAATAGCAAAGAGGAAGAAAAGTAAGGGGTTTTCTTTCGTATTTTTAAAAAAGGTTTTAAAATCCTCATATTTTAAATTATTTGTACTGAATAAAGCAATAAAGGTAGCCATTAATTTTTGATTTGCTAAATGTGGCTTTGTTTTTATAAAATTTTGGTATTGTTTTTCTGTAAAGAATAATTTTTTGTTTAGTTTAAAAAATTGCATTTTTAAAAATGAATGGTTCCATACATACTGCTCAAAAAAAGTAGTAATTGTTTTTTGTAAATAAGTATCCGGTGCTATTTCAAAAAATAAATTTTCTTTTTTTAAAATGTGTATGGCAAGTTTGTGAAAAGTAAAAACATTAATTTTATCATTCTTTATTTTTTCTTTTAAACTTTTAACAGATTCATTGGTAAAAGATATGCAAAGTATGTCCTCTGGATTTACATGTTTTATTTCCAGCAAATACTTTATTTTTCCAACCATTGTAAGTGTTTTTCCGCTTCCAGCACCTGCAACAATTAGTGAATATTTAGAAGCATTTACTATGGCATTTTTTTGTTGTTCATCTAATGGATAACCATTAATTATAAAGAAATCTTTGTTCATATTTTTTATTATAGTGAAAATCATTTTATTGTCAAAAAGCCGATTTGGAGAATTGGAGAGTATTAAAAAGAAATACAATAGGAAATAAAGGAATTTTCATGTAAATATTTTAAATTTAAAGCATTCTTTGGTATAATTGATAAAAAGGATGATTTTTTATGTACAGAAAAACGTATGCCAGGATAGATGGTAAAATTTTAGAAAATAATGTAAAAGAAATAAAGAATAAATATAAGGATTATCAGTATTATATTGGAGTTGTTAAAAATAATGCTTATCATCATGGAATGCGTGTTATTCAAAATTTAATTCGAGGCGGGATTAATTATTTTGCTGTTTCTTCATTGGAAGAGGCACTTTTGGTACGTAAATATACACAAGATATACCTGTTTTGGTGTTAGAACCAGTTGATGTTGAATTTATAGATGATGTTTTAAATAATAAAATTACTATTACTGTTGAAAGTTTAGATTATTTAAAAAGTTTAAATAAGATAGATTTGGCCTATGAAGTGAAAATACATTTGAAGTTGGATACAGGAATGAACCGTTTAGGTTTGAAAACAAGTAAAGAAGTGAAAGAAGCCGTTAAGATTATAAGTAAAAATGAGCAATTGTTTTTGGAAGGCATTTATACTCATTTTGCTACAACAGGAGTTCAAGATTTTTATTATGATCGACAAGTGGAGAATTTTCTTGATCTTACTAGTGAAATTGATTTAGCAAGTATTCCGATTGTGCATTTGGATCGCAGTTTAACGCTTGTTACCCATGATAAGTTACCTTATGCTAATGGTGTGCGTCTTGGCATTGCTATGTTTGGATTTAGTGGAAGTAGAACAATTGGTAAGGGATTTAAAGCCACTCTTCGTAATATAAAGCGAAATTTGTATGTAAAAAAATATCATATCAGTCCAACGATTTTAGAAAATGATTTACAACTTTCTACTGCTTTTTCGCTTTATTCTAGTGTAATGACTCTTCGTAAAGTAAAAAAAGGGGAAGTTGTTGGTTATAATGCAAGTTATCAAGTGAATGAAGATGGAGTTATCGCTACTATTCCAATTGGATATGCCGATGGGGTTTCTAAAGAGTATGGATATGTTGTGATTCGTAATAAAAAATATCCAATTGTAGCAGATGCTATGGATATGATAATGGTATTAGTGGATGAAACTGTGAAAACCAAAGATAAAGTTGAAATTTTTGGAGATACTATTACTATTCAAGAAGTAAAGGGAAGACTAAATATAAATGCACAACACTTGTTTAACAGAATTACTACTCGTGTACCAAGAGTTCATGTGGATGGTAAAGACGAAGTAGAGATAAAATATTAAGCACCTAAGATAACACTTAATATGAAATCGAGAAATTAAGAGAAGAGGAATACCTATGGACTTTGAAGTTTTAATATTAGGAACAGATGCTAATGCTTACTACATGGCAAGATGTTGTTATGAGGCTTCGCATAAAAGAGCGTATTTAATAGGAAAAGATCGACTAGCATTTACGAAGTTTTCTAATATTTTACATGTAGAATATGTAGAGAATTTATGGGAAGAAGAAACATTTTTACATACGTTAAATGAATTTGCTAACAAGCATAAAGAAAAGAAAATTATTTTGATTAGTACCAATGAAACTTATGCTGAATATATTTCTGCAAATAAGAAAAAATTAAATAAACAATTTGTGTATAATTATCCAAGTCTGGAAGTAATTAAAAGTTTAACCAATAAAGAAGTTTTTTACAAAACTTATGAAAATTCTTGTTTACGTTTTCCTAAAACTATATACTATGATTGTAATAAAAATTCAAAAGTGCCTAATATGTCTTATCCTATTGTTTTAAAGCCCGCTAATGTCGTTTTGTATAATCATTTAAAGTTTGAAGGTAAGAATAAAATTTATAAATTAAATAATGAAATGGAAGTAATAGAAGTTCTTGAAAGTATTAAAAGTAGTGGGTATACTGATAAGTTAATTTTACAAGAATTTATTCCAGGAGATGATTCTAATCTATTTGATTCAGTCGTGTATGTAAATACCAAAGGGCATGTTGAATTTATTAGTTTTGCGCAAATAGGACTACAGGAAAGAACAAAATCTATGGTTGGAAATGCAGCAGTGTTAATGAATGGTTTTAATACGACAAAGGGTGATGTGGATAACCAAGTAGAAAATATTAAAAAGTTTATGGAGAATATTGGATATACAGGTTTTGCAGAGGTTGATATGAAATATGATTGTCGTGATAATACATTTAAAGTATTAGAAATTAATGCAAGACAAGGAAGATGTAGTTATTATGTCACTCCCTTAGGAAAAAATTTAGTGCAAGTTTTAATGGATGATTTATTAGAAAATATAGAACATGAATATACATTTTTAAAAGAAAAAGTTTTACTCTCTTTTGTGCCAAAGGGAATTGTAAAGAAGTATATTCAAAATGAACTTTTTAAAAAAGAAGCGTTAAAAATGTGGAAGCATGTTGTAAAACCGATGGATGCTCCACTTGATAAGAATTTTAAACGTTTCTTAATGTTGCGGAAAAGATGGTTTCATTACTATAAAGAATATAAAAATGGATATTGGAAATAGGTGATGAGTTATGTGTGGAATTATAGGATTTGTAGATAAAAGAAATACCAAAGAAAAAAAAGAAATAATTAAAAAAATGGCTGCCCGAATCGCACATAGAGGTCCTGACGATGAAGGATTTTATGTGGATAAAAATGTAGCACTTGGACATAGAAGGTTATCGATAATTGATTTAACTCGGAATGGAGCACAACCCATTTATAATGAAGATAAAAGTATGGCCATTGTGTTTAATGGAGAGATTTACAACTATGAAAGCATTAAAGAAGATTTAATAAAAAAAGGACATACGTTTAAGACCAAGACCGATACAGAAGTTATTTTACATGGTTATGAAGAATATAAAGAAAAGTTATTTATTCGCTTGCGTGGTATGTTTTCATTTGTAATTTATGATAAGGCAAAAGAGGAATTAATTGGTGCAAGAGACCATTTTGGGATTAAGCCTTTTTATTATTATAAAAATAAAGATAGTTTTTTCTTTGGTTCAGAAATTAAGTCTTTTTTAGAGCATCCTGATTTTCAAAAAGAAGTTAATAAAGATGCTTTAAAAATGTATTTAATTTTTCAGTACTCTGTACATGAAGAAACATTTTTTAAGAAAGTTTATAAATTAAAACCAGGTACTTTTTTTAAATATAAGAATGGAAAAATGATAATAAAAGAATATTTTAAAGTTGATTATCAAAAAAGCGATAAGCCTTATGATATTTATAAGAAAGAATTAAAGGATGTTTTAGAAGACTCCATTAAGTATCATCAAATTACAAGTGATGTAGAAGTAGGTTCTTATCTTTCAGGAGGAGTTGATTCTTCTTACGTTGTGAGTGTTGCAAAACCAGATAAGACTTTCTCTGTTGGGTTTGATATGCCAGGATTTGATGAAACAATGTATGCTAAAGATTTATCAGATTTACTCCATATTAAGAATTACCAAAAGAAAATTACAAGTGATGAGTTTTTTGATATATTGCCTACCATAATTTATCATACAGATGAACCGCATGCTAATCTTTCAACTGTCCCTTTGTATTTTTTATCTGAACTTGCTAGTAAAAAAGTTAAAGTTGTGCTATCAGGAGAGGGGAGTGATGAGATGTTTGCAGGATATAATGAGTATTATGAACCTAGTATCTTGCGTATGTATACAAAAATTCCTTTGAAAATACGACAATTAATTGGAAAAATGGTAAGTATATTCCCACACTTTCCAGGCCAAAATACATTAAAACTTTATGGAAGCCCTTTTTATGAACGTTATATAGGTCATGGAACTTTTTCAAGTGAAAAAGAAGCAAATGAGATATTGGCACATAATTTAAAAAATGAGGAAACGATTGCGGATGTCATTAAGCCTTATTATGATAAAGTAGCACAATTGGATGATGTAACAAAGAAAATGTATATTGATATGCATTTTTGGCTACCCCAGGACATATTATTAAAAGCAGACAAAATGACGATGGCAAATTCTATTGAATTACGTGTTCCACTTTTGGATAGTGTTTTATTTGGCTATGCTAAACAAATTCCTACGAAATATTTAGTGCGTGATAAACAAACAAAGTATTTATTCCGTGATATTACGCATGAGAAAATTCCAGAAGAATGGTCAAAAAGAAGAAAACTTGGTTTTCCTGTTCCTTTTTCTAAATGGATTAGGGAAGAAAAATATTATAAAAAAGTGAAAGAAATGTTTAATAAACCATTTGTAAGTGAATTTTTTGATAAAGAATATATTAACAATTTGTTGACAGAACATTATCAAAATATTAAAAATAATGGACGAAAAATTTACAATATTTATGTATTTTTAATTTGGTATGACGTATATTTTAATATAAATTGAAATTTTTTATTATTCATGTATTGACATAATTTAACTATTTTGTTATAGTTGATTATGTCCAGTACACATGGGCGCTTAGCTCAGTTGGTTAGAGCACCTGCCTTACAAGC
>CAMYTM010000045.1 GCA_947297555.1 uncultured Mycoplasmatota bacterium
GGAGGAAAGAAAATGAAAAAAGAAGAAAAAAGAAAAATCCTCCCAACTTCAGGAAGTAACCTGGGGGGGGGGTATACTAGAAAGTAAAAGGAAACCAGGTGAAATTAAGAAGTTTAACAAAAATAGAAAACAGAAAAAAATTATAATTGGTTGTATTGCTGGGTTACTATTTTTAATAGGAGGAATTACTTTATACAAGACATTTGCTTTATATGAAGAGAAAAAGGAATTTAATGTTTTAAAAGGACGTGTACCCGATTTTAAAAAAAAATTTAGTGATTATATTATTGAAAAAAGAAAAGTAGATACAACTATAAAAGAATTTATGCATGTTGCAACAGAACAAACACCAGCCCTTATAGATTATAGATATGTAGGAACTAATCCTTCTAATTATGCATGTTTTGGAAGTGAAGAGAGTATTTGTCCAGAAGATAACTTATACCGGATTATAGGAGTAATCCCTACACAAGAAAAAGTAAATGGAGTTTATGAAAATAGAGTAAAATTAATAAAAAATGATTATTATACTGAAACTGAAAGTGGTTTATTAACGAATACAAATAATAATTGGCCTGCTAAAGGTGGCTATGGGTATCGATGGAGTCAGTCAGGATTGAGTAATTTATGGGAAGAAAGTCAATTAAATAAAAAAGTATTAAATACTATTTATTGGAATCATTTAGGAGAATACCAAGAATATATCAGTAAAAGTATATGGTATTTGGGCACTTATAGGTTTGATACTGTTTTACAAACAACTACTAATGAATTTTACAACATGGAAAGAAACAAAATTCGAACACCTTTTGGTGGAAATTATATGACTTTGACCAATATAGGCTTGATGTATGCAAGTGATTTTGGATTTTCTATAAATGAACAGTTTGATTCTCCTTTAAGCAAAAGGACAAATACATGGCTTTATGAAGCAATTGAAGGTAAATATTATGAGTGGGGAATAACTCCCGAATCCACTTCACATGGATATGCTAGATGTATAAATTTTAGCCAATATGGGGTAAGTGCATATGGTGCGTATGATAAAGAAAATGTATTTGGAATACGTCCAACATTCTATTTAAATGTCAACGTATTATATGGAGGTGGAGATGGAACAATAGAAAATCCTTATCGAATCAGTATGAAAGAAGAGTAAAAAAATTGCTCTTCTATTTTAGCAAAAATTGGTTGTAAAAAAACGTAAATTACATTTACTTTTTTTTATGAAATCGTTATAATAAACTACATAAATTTGTGGGAGATGATGACATGAAAAATACCTTACCAGTACTACTACTAAAAAATTTAATTCTTCTCCCTAACCAAGAAGTAAAATTAGAACTAAATCATGATTTTAGTCGAAATGTTGTGATGCTTGCTTGTAATGTGTATCGTAATGAACTTATTGTGTTGCCGATTAAAGATGAATTAGAAGAAGTACCAGAAGTAAGCGATTTGCCTGAGATTGCCATTGTTGCCAAAATAAAGAGTAAAATAGAACTTCCCAATGGAAATTTACGTGTTACTTTGAGGGGATTATTTCGAGCAAAAGTTGATAATCTTCATAATAATTTAGAAGAGGAAGAGGTTTTAGAATGTCATTTTTCTAAAATAGAAGTCCCTTCTTTTGATAAAGTAGAAGCACTAGCGACGAAAAGAAAAATACAGGAGTTAGTAAAAAAATATGTAGGAAATGATGGAATTTCTAATAGTATTTTAAATCTTATGAAAGACGTAAAAGATTTAAATAAATTGACTGATTTGGTGGCTACTTTTTTACCTATTTCTTTTTCACGCAAATTAGAATATGCAATGGAAATAAATCCAGTTATTAGAGGGGACTTCTTAATTCAAGATTTATTTTTAGAATTAGAAGTTATTAAGTTAGATCAAAAACTAGAAGCCAAATTACAAAATAATTTAGAAGAAAATCAAAAAGAATATCTTTTAAAAGAAAAATTACATGAAATAGAAGAAGAATTAGGTATTCATGATACCAAAACAGAAGAAGTGAATACCTTTTATAATAAATTAGAAAATTTATCAATTGAAAACGAAAAAGTGATAGAAAAAATTCATAGAGAGATTAAGAAATTTCAACTTATGAATGAAGCAAGTCCAGAAATCACTAATATTCGTTCATACTTGGAATGGATGCTTTCATTGCCATGGAATACTTATTCTAAAGAAGAAACAAATTTAGTTACCATAAGAAAAAATTTAGACAAATCCCATTTTGGTATGGATGAAGCAAAAAATAAAATTATAGAATATATTGCTGCAAAAACGCGTAATGCTTCGCTTGATAGTCCTATTCTTTGTTTAGTTGGTCCAAGCGGAGTAGGAAAAACCACTCTTGCTAAATCAATTGCGAATAGTCTAAATCGAGAATTTTATAAAATTAGTGTGGGAGGATTAAATGATAGTTCCATTTTAAATGGTCATCGAAGAACTTATCTTGGAGCAAATCCTGGAAAAATTATCGAAGGTCTTAAAAGATGTGGAGTAAAAAATCCAGTGATTTTAATTGATGAGGTAGATAAAATGGTTCATGATTATAAGGGGGACCCTGCCAGTACACTTCTAGATATACTAGACAAATCACAAAATAAAAGTTTTATTGATAATTATATTGAAGAAGAATTTGATTTATCACAAGTTTTGTTTATTTTGACTGCTAATTATAAAGAAGAAATTCCTTATGAACTCTATGACAGATTGGAAGTAGTGGAACTGTCTAGTTATACACTATTAGAAAAAATTTTAATTACTAAAAAACATTTGTTACCCAATCTTTATTTAGAACATGATTTAACGGTTAAAAATATTCGATTTTCAGAAAATGCTTTAAAAGAAATAATTGAAAATTATACGCTAGAAGCAGGAGTACGAGATTTAGAAAGAATATTACGTAGTATTGTTAGAAAATTAATTGTTCAAGAAAAGTTAGAAAATGTTAAAGTAACAAATGTGGATTTAATTTCTTTAATAGGGGTTGGGAAATATGAGCAGAAGTCTTTCTGGGAAGAAAATATTCCAGGAGTTGCCAATGCTTTGGCTATTCATCAAAATGGTGGGAGAATCATGCCTATTGAGACTTGTTTTTATGAGGGCAATGGAAGTATAAAAATAACGGGTTTGGCCTCTCAAGTAATGGAAGAAAGTATTCGTGTATCTATTAGTTATATCATCAGCAATAAAGATACATTTAAAATTAATAACAATTACTTTAAAACAAAAGATTTGCATATCCATCTTTTAGAAGCAGGTGTGAAAAAAGATGGCCCGAGCGCTGGGATTTCAATTGTAACCGCTATAATTAGTCTTGCAAGAAATGAATATATTCCTAAAGAAATTGCTATGACAGGTGAAATCACTCTAAATGGTTATATAAGACGTATAGGTGGACTTAAGGACAAACTAATTGGTGCATATAATGAAGGGATAAAAAAAGTATTTATTCCTCAGGAAAATCATAATGATTTACTAAATATTCCAGAGGAAGTAATGAAAGCCTTGGACATTATAGAAGTAGGAAATTATGAAGAAATTTATCATGAATTGTTTGTAAAGGAGATTGAGTAGTGGAAAAAAGAAAAATTATTATTTCTGACTTAATTGATACACTGACTAGTTTAAAAATTCAATCTAAAAGTGAAGACGGTGAAAAAGAACTATTTACTTTAGTCCATTTTCTAAATAATTATTTGCAAGAGAATCAGTATATGTTTATCGTTTCAAATGCAGGAGGACATTCCACTACCGAACGAATTGCAGAGGTGTATCATCGTTTATACTGTGCTTTAGAAAAAAGTTGCAGAAAATATTTATGGTTTTATGTAATAGGAAATCCATTAGCACAAATAGAAATGGTTTCTAATCAATTTATAATTATGCAAGAAGATAAAAAAACAATCACTAAAAATATAGTATCTGATTTTTATATTACAGAAAATGACCAAATTATTGGAGCGGGAAACGATGTAAAAGACATAGATATGTTATTTATATTACATAATTTAGGTGGTATTTGCTATTATATTTATGATGAATTTGACGAGGAAACAGATGAGAGTTTAATTCGTTCTGTTTCTTTTAAGAAGACTAGCCTTTTCATGAATAATCAATATTCGAATTTAAATAAAATTCAATATGAAGAGAAGTTTTTTGAAGAGTTTCAGAAAAAATATAATGAATTAGAAAACGACTATCAAAATGGTAGGTTGGATAGAAAGACATTGTTAAAAATGCATAGTTTTTTATCTATTGCAAGCCAATATAATTTTATAGAAGGTACTAAAAAGCAAACATTAATAAAAGATGTGTCTGTGCTAGAAAATAAGTTGATTTTAATTAAAAGCAAAGAAGATTTATATAAAAAATTATGGAGAAACAATTAAATGAATTACTAAAGAAAATTTAAAATTAAAGTTGCAAAACAAAAAAACATTATTTTCTTCATAAAAAAAAATCCCTTTCATATGTTTAAATAAGAAAGGGTGAGATGAATGAAGAGTATTGTTCCGTATACAAAAGAAATAGAATTTAAAACTAAAATAGCAGAGATTTGTAGTATTTCTTTAGAACATGAACTTGATATTAATGAGGAACAAATAGAAGGGAATTTTATTGTTTCAGGAGAATACAAAAGTCATGAAGTAAGTGTAAATAAAGAAGCATTTTCTTATAAACTTCCTTTTACTTTAGAAGTTACGGAAAATGTAATTAAAAATTCTATTGATTTTGAAATTACAGATTTTACTTACGAAGTGGTTGCAGATTCTAAACTACAAGTCAATATTGAATTTTGTGTAACCGCAGAAGAAATGGAAATTGTAGAAGATATTATAGAAGAACCAGTTGCAGAAGAAATGGAAGAAATAGATTTAGAAAAAGAAGAAATAAGAGAATCTGTATTAGAAGAGATTAATACATTATTTCCAGAAGAAGAGGAAAATCGTTTAGAAGATGAAAGCGAGAATATTATTTTAAATTCCATGCAAGAAAAAGAAACAGAATTTGCAACTTATCATATTCATATTGTAAAAACAGAAGATTCAATTGAAAGTATTTGTGCTATGTATAATACAGATGTAAATACACTAAAAGAATACAACAATGTAGAGAGTGTAAATATAGGAGATAAACTAGTTATTCCTTGGTTAGATGAATAAATCACTTGAAGTTTTAAAGAAAATTTATAAACCTTATCGTTATACAATATTGGGAAAAGCAATGATATTAAATACGACATCAGGAGATTTTGTTATAAAAGAAAAAAGAGAAAAAGACATCAAAGAATTATATTTATATTTAACCAGTCGTAATTTTACTTCTTTTCCAAAATTAGTAGACGATTCTAGAAGTGATGTAAATGTCTATGAATATATTGAAGGAGTTTCTATGCCAGAGGAGCAGAAAGCTTTTGATTTAATTGATGTTATTAGCGCATTGCATAACAAAACAACATATTATAAGACAGTGACAGAAGATGACTTTAAAGCCATTTATGACCAAATTAAAAGTAACATTTTGTATTTAGAAAATGATTATAATCGTCTTTATGATGAAATAAAAAAAGAAACTTTTATGTCTCCTTCTCATTATTCTTTAATTCGAAATATTTACAAAGTGTTTGCTGCTCTCGACTTCACAAATCATGAACTTGATAATTGGTTTTCTTTGGTAAAAGAACAAACGAAAAAGAGGGTTTCTTTAATACATAATAAATTATCTTTAGAACATTTTATTAAAAGTGATGGAGATTATTTGATTAGTTC
>CAMYTM010000046.1 GCA_947297555.1 uncultured Mycoplasmatota bacterium
TGAGTGAAACAAGTAAAGACTTTGAGAAATTCGAACATGCAGAAACCTATCAAACTCCTGCTTTAACAGATTATCGATATACAGGAAATAACCCCTCTAATTATGTTTGCTTTGGAAGTGAAGAGAGTGTCTGTCCAGAAGATAATTTATACCGAATCATAGGAGTAATACCAACCCAAAGTGAAATAGGTGGAGAGTATGAAAATAGAATAAAACTCGTTAAAGCAGATTATTATACTGAAAATGAAAGTGGGTATTTAAGAAATAATGAGTATTATAATTGGAATAATTCTAATATGAATAACAATTGGGAAAGTAGTATTTTAAATACTCAAGTATTAAATAGAGTATATTGGAATTCTTTAGGAGTTTATCAAAATTTAATTGCTCCAAGTGTATGGTATTTAGGAGCATTAATGAATTGGAATGCTTCTTCTTCATCTACATATTATAGAAACTATACACCGAATTTACTTTATTCTGGAGAAAGAGGTAATGTGAAATCCCAAAATGGCGGAATTCTTAATTATGTTACAAATATAGGTTTGATGTATCCAAGTGATTATGGATTTTCTATTAAAGGAGATTATTTGAATCAGAGTGTGTGCAAAAATGCAATGAACTATGCAAGTAATGCTTGGTTATATCATGATTCAAATCAAATTGAATGGACCATTACACCAGATTCAAGCGAATATAGTAAGGCAAATAATGCGGCTTTTTTGGTAGGTGGAAATAATGCAGGATTATATCCAAATCATGTATACTATGATAATCGCGCATTGAGTCCTATACGTCCAGTTTTCTACTTAAAAACAACTGTTTCATATAAGAGTGGATTAGGTACAAAAGAAAGCCCTATTCGAATAGGTATGAATGAATAATATTAATTTAAAAGAAATCCGAAAAGAATCAGGATATACGCAAGAAAAGTTAGCCAAAGAATTAGGAATAGCAGATTCAACGCTTGCACATTATGAAAGTGGGATAAGAAAAGTAACTTTGGAAATGTTTTTAAAGTTGTTAGATGTATGTAATTTAGAAATTAAAATTGAAAAAAAATAAAAAACGTTCAAATGGTAAGAACGTTTTTTATTATCTGTTATAGAATTCAACGATAAGACTTTCATCAATTTCGCTGTTTAATTCACTTCTGTCTGGAAGTCTTAAATAAGTACCAGACATTTTTTTAGCATCGAATTCAACAAATGCAGGGCATTTAACGTTTGCTTCTAAAGATTCTTTAATTGCTTTGTGCTCTAAAGAATTTTCTTTTACACTGATAGTATTTCCTGGTCTTACTTGGTAAGATGGAATATTTACTTTTTTGCCATTTACTAAGATATGACCATGGTTCACAATTTGTCTTGCACCACGTCTAGTTTTAGCAAGTCCCATACGATAAACTAAATTATCTAAACGACTTTCTAATAATTTAAGTAGATTCTCACCTGCAACACCTTTCATACGACTTGCACGGTCAAATGTTTTTCTAAATTGTTTTTCAGTTAAACCATACATTAAACGAACCTTTTGTTTTTCTTGTAATTGGACACCATATTCACTTATTTTTTTACGACGATCAACTCCATGCATACCTGGTGCATAAGGACGACGAGCAAGTTCTTTGCCATTTTCTAAAAGTGAAAAGTTGAGTCTTCTTGCTTTTTTATAAGCAGGTCCTGTATATCTAGCCATGTTTTTACTCCTTTCTTTTTATTTTGCTATAAGTTATGAACTAGAAAATATTAGGGAGTTTATATTAATCATTTCTCAAAAAGGCAGTCTTTAGTACTTTGAAATCCTTATAAACACGTTAATACTTTGCGAGTTCGCTGCCTAACTCATTGCAATCATTATTATACACTATATTTTTATTATGTCAAATTATGCTATGTATTTTTTATTTTTGAAGATTATAATATATATTTATTTCTTTGTCGAATTTTGGCGACAAAAAAGAATAGACTATTTTCCTATTTTATTGTATAGTAAGTGAGTCGCAAAAGAAGGGAGGATTAGTATGAAAGAAGAAATTCTAGATTTTTTAGTTCTAAATAAACAAAATAATTATTTTGTTTATTTACAGACAAGTAATAGTATTTTTAATGAAAGAAAAGAACATATTTTAAATATTTTATTGCAAGATTTATTACAATACAATTTACTTATTTTTTTAGAAAATAATTCTGTTTTGTATCAAGAAATTGATAATGTTCTAATGCAGTCGTTAACTGTAGAAGAAAAAGTTGTAATGTTAAAGTATCGTTTGTTTAAAATGAATGAAGAAACTTATAATCATGTGATTCAGATGATTCAGTACATTCATTTTACTTTTGGTTCTAATAAAATGTTAGGGTATATTTTAAGTATGGCTCAAATGCGTTTGGAAAATAGCCAACCATCTGTACAAGAAAAAGCAGGTAAAATTGGGGAATGTTTAAATTATCTTGAGGCAGAAATACAAAATTTAAATCAAGGAACAGAACATGTGCGTAAAATGGCTTGTTAAGTTTCTTTTTTTTTGAATAAATGTTATACTTAAGTTGTGGTGAAAGTCTTTGAATATAGTAGCAAAAGAAATATTAGAAACTTTGGAAGAGAATGGATTTTCTGCCTATTTAGTAGGAGGCTATGTTAGAGATTTTTTGCTTAGAAAGTCAACTTGTGATATTGATATTTGTACAACTGCTACAATTAAAGATATGCAAAAGTTATTTTCAGGAACTGAAAGATCGTATGGTTCTTTCCATATAAAAGTGAATAAATGGAATATTGATATTACAACATTTAGAGAAGAGCATCACTATAAAATGCGAAGACCTAGTTATATTACTTACACAAATGATTTAAATCTAGACTTATTGCGAAGAGATTTTACTATTAATACTATATGTATGGATAAAAATGGTAATATAATTGATAAATTAGGTGGAGAAAAGGATTTACGTGATAAAATAATTCGTATGGTGGGAGATGTGCACACTAAAATTATAGAAGATCCATTACGTATATTAAGAACTCTTCGTTTTGCAACTATACTTGATTTTACAATAGAAGAAAAGTTAGAGGTTGAGATTCAGAATAATAAAAATTTGTTAAAAACTTTAAGCACTTATCGAATTAAAGAGGAGATTTCTAAAATATTACTTTCTTCTAATTTTGAAAAAGGATTATCTCTAATTCATTTTTTTTCTTTAGATGAGGTTTTAGGAATTTCATTTGTTAATTATGTTTATACAAATGATTTATGTGGGGCATGGGCTCAAATAGATAATAGTCAAAGTATGCCCTTTACAAAAAAAGAAAAAAAGAATATAGTAAAAATACAAGAAATATTAAAAAGGAAAAAGATAACTCGCGATATTCTTTATAAATATGGTTTATATATATCTATAGTTGCTGGAGAAATATTAAAAAATAATGTAAATGAGATTTATAAAATGTATCAAAAACTTCCTATTCATACAAGAAAAGATTTAAGAATCTCTTTTACAGAAATTTGTAATATACTGGAAGTTCAACCTTCAAAAAAAGTCAAGAATATCGAAACTTTATTAATTCAAGATGTACTTTATGAACGAGTTATAAATGATAAAAAAATGTTAAAACAATATTTACTTATAAATAAATCGAGGTGGTTTTAAATGAATATAACATTATTGAAAGAACATTATTTGGTTTTGCCTACGTTTTTAGTAAGTATTGTAAAAAAGTTTTCTTTTAGTTTTGAAGATTTTTTATTGCTTAGTTATTTTTGGAATTATAAGGAAGAAGTATTCGATGTACAAAATATTGCAACTGTTTTGAAATTAACTGAAAATGAAGTTTTATTATCTTTTAATACTTTACTTACTAAAAAACTAATTGGCTTGGATACTAAAAAAGATGGGAATGGCAGAATTATAGAAATTGTTAATTTAGAAAATTTATATCAAGAAATAGATTTATTGTTTCAAAAAGAAAAAAAAGAAGAGGAAAAGCAAGATATTTTTAGTATTTTTGAAAAAGAATTTGGGCGTCCTATTTCTTCAATGGAATACGAAATTATTAATGGTTGGCTAGATAAGGATTTTAGTGAAGAATTGATATTGGGGGCTTTAAAAGAAGCGGTGTATAATGGAGTTAGTAATTTAAGATACATTGATAAAATTTTATATGAATGGCAAAGAAAGGGTTATAAATCAATTAAAGAAGTTAATAAAGATAATTTTCATCGTACGAGTAGTAATGATAAAATTGAGACAAAGGAATTATTTGATTATAATTGGTTAGAGGACAATGATAGATAAGTTAATAAGTTATTTGGATGTTTTATTTCCAGACGCTAGATGCGAATTACATTATACAAAAGATTATGAACTATTAATTGCTACGGTATTGAGTGCGCAGTGTACAGATAAGAGAGTAAATATGGTAACAAAAGAATTGTTTATAAAATATGATATTTTTTCATTAGCCAACGCTTCTTTACATGATATTGAAGTTATAATACGACCTGTGGGCACTTATACGAAAAAGGCTATGTATTTAAAAACAATTGCAGAAAAGTTAGTAAATGATTATGAAGGAAAGGTTCCTAATAATCGTGAATATTTAGAAAAATTACCTGGAGTTGGACGTAAGACTTGTAATGTGGTATTGTCTAATATTTATGAAGTTCCAGCAATTGCAGTAGATACGCATGTCGAAAGAGTATCTAAACGTCTAGGTCTTGCAAAAGATTCTGATAATGTTAGCATTATAGAAAAAAAATTGATGAAAAAATTTCCTAAGGATAAATGGAGTAGATTACATCACCAAATGGTTTTGTTTGGAAGGTATAAATGTAAAAGTATTTCTCCTAGTTGTGAGGATTGCGTGTTGCAAGGAAATTGTAAGTATTATAAAAAATATAAAAAAATTGATAAATGAAAATTCAAATATCAATTTTTTTTTAATTAGTATCTGGTATGTCTTCTTTTTCATCATCTTCGCCGGTAGGAGGATTTGGATCAGGGTTAGGAATAGGATTTGTAGTATTTCCTAAGTTGGCAGTTATTGTAAGTCCTTCACTCATATTGTCTTTAAAGATACTATAAGCCGATTTAATAACAAATTTATATTCTTTGGCACTGGTTGCAACATAAGTATAACTTGTTTGGGTTGTGAATCCTAGATTTGTTAAAGATCCATCTAAATTTTGTAAATAGATTTGATAGCCATTATTTCCTATATAATTATTATTATATGCAATTCTTTCATTATAATATTTTCCAGGATCAGCCACATAGTTTTCATTAAAATAAGTTTGTAATTTATTAGTATCTATGGCTTCAGGGGTATCAATTGCATTCCATGTCAGGGTAATAGAGGAACCATTTATAATGGAGTTTCCGTTCGAGGGAGACCTCAATTGATTAAAACGATGGGAAACTATTGTTGGTTCTGTTCCTTGTTTAAATAATCCAGTTACTTTTAAATTTTCTGGAGTATAATTACTAGGGAGTTGTAGTGGATAAGTTCCAAGTTCTACAGTTGCTTCTACAACACCACTTGGTTTTGAAAAACGAGCATTTTTTTTGAAAATTCGATTGGCAAGTTGTGGCATCATTGCACGTCTTATTGGACCTCCAGTGTTACTAGTTAAATGTCCTTCTTTTAAGTTGTCATATCCTATCCATAAAGAAATAGAATAATCGGGGGTATAGGCATTCACCCAATGATCTGGAGTTGTACTAGTTGTAATTTTTAAGGCTTTTGCTTGTTTTTCATCAATTGTAGTTGTTCCAGTTTTTACAGC
>CAMYTM010000047.1 GCA_947297555.1 uncultured Mycoplasmatota bacterium
ACTCTAAAACCAGGAGATTTTGTTGCCAGTTTATACGAGGTTACAACTTTAGATACAATTTTAGTCTTCACAAACTTAGGGAATTATTTGTACATTCCAGTGCATAGGATTCCAGAAGCAAAGTGGAAAGAACTTGGAAAACACGTCAATAATATTGTTATGATGTCTAGTGAAGAACAAGTCATTACTTCTATGGTGATGGAAGAAGATAGCAAAGAAATTATTACGGCAACAAAAAATGGTATGGTAAAGAAAAGTAATTTAAAAGATTATGTAGTAACCCGATTCTCAAAACCAATGAGTGCTATTAAACTAAAAGAAGATGACGAAGTGGTTTCAGTATTTAAAAAGAAAGAAAACGTAATATTAGTAAGTAGCAATGGTTATTATGTTAAATTTAATGAAAGTGAAATTCCACTTACTGGAGTAAAATCATCAGGGGTAAAAGGAATGAACTTAAAAGATGGGGTAGTTGTATCAGCGCTATCTTATCAAGAAGCAGAATATATTGATATTTTCACAAACCATAAAACAGCGAAAAGAGTCAAAATGAGTGAACTTGAAGAAACAGGACGTGCAAAACGTGGAAATACTTTAATGAAAAAAGTAAAATCCGTAAATTATGAAATTATAAAAGCCATGGAGATGGACGCCAGAGACACTGTTTTATTAAAATCAGATAGTGAAATAAAAGAAATAAAAAATAGTGAAATTGCGATTATGGATTTAGCAAGTACTGGTTCAGTTATAACCAAGCATAAAATTGATACTATTTATAAAAAGAAAGAATTAGAAAGTTATTTGAAAAAAGAAGAAAATAAAGAAGAGATTCCTAGTGAAGAACGTGAAGATAAAAAAATCAAAGAATTTACAATGGATGATTTTTTAGATGACTTTAAGATATAATTGTGCTATGATAATACGCCAAGGAGGGGTTTTTTATGGATTTAAAAATTCAAGAAAAGTTTGTAAATGAGGCCTTAGTGTATTTAAATTCTCAAAATAGACAGGAAATAATTGCTGCTTTATGTGATATTTCTGATGATTTAGCATTTGCTCTTGTATACCAATATTATAATTTGAATTTAGATAATCATTCTAAAGCATTTCTTGTAATATATATTGCATATATATTGCAACAAAATGCTTTAAGTGCACCTTTATCTAGGTAAAATAAGTTTAAAAAAACACCTATTTGCATAGAATGTAGTAGGTGATTTTTTATGGCTACAAAAGAAGAATTTAAAAACTTTGCAAAAATGCATCCAGAACTTGTTCGTTATATAAAAAGTGGAGAGGCGACTTGGCAAAGATTTTATGAAATTTATGATATTTATGGAGAAGAAGAAAGTGCTTGGCAAGACTATTTTGTAAAAGAAAAACCAAATAATGATTATAATTTTAAATCTATTACAGATAAAATTAAGAATTTAGATTTATCTTCCATTCAAGAGCATATTGGAACAGCGCAAAAGGCTTTAGGAATTGTACAAGAACTAACTAGTAAAGGAACAACTACAACAGGAGCGAGTAAAGTAGCAGATGCCGTAAATCCAAGACCAATTAATAAGATCTTTGAGGATTAATATGGACATACTTTTACAACAAAAGTTAGAAAAAGATGTAAAAATGGCAGAATATTTAAAACATAATTCTTTTTGGTATAAAGAGTTAAATCGAAATAGCGATAATTATAAAAATTTTGTAAATGCTATGAAAGAAAAATACCATTTAAAAATGACCGATAGAATTAATGAAACAATTGATAATATTGACATTATTACAGGAATTTTAGACACTTTAAAATAAACTTTCGTTGACTACCAAATTATTTTAGTGTTATAATCTTTTTAAAGTAGATAAGGATGGTAGTCTGTATGAATATATTAAAAAATAGAAATGGATTTACTTTGGTAGAACTTCTAGCTGTTATTGTTATTTTAGCTGTTATTATTTTAATAGCCTCAAATAGTGTTCTGTCTCAAATGGATAAAGCGCGTAAGAATGCCCTTGCGATTGAAGGAAATACTTTAATTAATTCTGCTAAAAATGCGTACCAATCTGCTATTTTGGAAGGACAAATAACTACTGGAAGTGCATGTTTTTCTTTAGAGTATTTATATAAAGAAGGTTTATTTAGTAAAGGCCCATCTGAGCATTATACAGGGAGTGTTTTAGTCGCTCCTGATTCCACTGGAAAGATAGTAAACTATACATTTTGGATAAGCAATGGAAGTTTCGTCGTAACAGGAGAAACTGGTGCTACGGGAAGTGGTGCGGTTTCTGGAACTAGTGCCTCTACAACTTGTGGGGATATAGCAAATATACCGAAGTTCTAGAAAGAATAGAACTTCTTTTTTTTAGTCTTTTATGAGATAATGTTTTTGGTGAAGTATAATGATTATTGGATGTCACGTAAATTTTACAAATGAACAACTTTTAGGAAGTGTGAGACAAGCCCTTTCTTATGGAGCAAATACTTTTATGTTTTATACAGGCGCTCCTCAAAATACTATACGTAAAAATTTAGAAGAAAATTTAATTAAAGAAGCACATCAACTTATGCAAGATAATGGTATAGATATAAAAAATGTAGTTTGTCATGCACCATATATTATTAATCTTGCGAATAATAAAGATCCGGAAAAATGGCAATTTAGTATTCAATTTTTAAAGCAAGAATTAGAAAGATGCAAAACTTTAGGAATTTCATCTATTGTTGTACACCCTGGAAGTGCTGTTGGATTAGAAAAAAATATTGCCTTACAAAATATAAGTGATGCTTTAAATTTAATTATTCGTGAAGATTTGCCTATGATTTTATTAGAAACGATGGCTGGTAAGGGAACAGAATGTGGATGTACACTTGAAGAAATAAAAACGATTTTAGATCAAGTACATTCTAACCATATCGGTGTTTGTATAGATACCTGTCACTTGAATGATGCTGGATACAATATAGAACAATTTGATGAGTTATTAATTCAAATTGAAAAAACATTTGGTTTAGAAAAAGTGCATTGCGTGCACGTAAATGATAGTAAAAATACATTGGGTTCTCATAAAGATCGTCATGAAAATTTAGGATTGGGCACAATAGGATTTAATGCCTTATTACACGTTGTTTTACACGATAAATTAAAAAATGTTCCTAAAATATTAGAAACACCTTACATAGAAAGAGAATATCCTCCTTATAAATTTGAGATTGAAGCCTTAAAAAATCGAAAACAAAATCCAAATTTAATTGAAGATATTAAAAATTTCTATAAATAATTTTTATAACGTATAGAATATTCTTTAAATAATTTTTTGATTTTTGTTAAGTTTTCCTCAGAAAATTTGTCTTTATAACGATCTAAGTTTAAAGAAGCGGGATTAGCAATAACCGTTTGCCAATTTTTTTTCACAAAAATATAAGTAAACTCTAGTTCTTCTTCATTTAAGAAAATATTATTTTTACGAGCAAAATTATCAATATCTGTTTTTGTTAATTTATTCATATACCTTTCTATAATATTAAACATAATACCACCTAGTATATTGTATGAAAAATAGTTTTTTTTGAATACTAATAATAGGTGTTTTTTATGAAAAAGTTTTATATTGGAATTGCCTTTTTATTTTTATGTTTTACATCTGGAATGCTTTATCATCTCATTTTGGAAAAACGTGCCTTTTATGAGAAAGTGTATGAAGAAAAAACGAGTGTTTTTGTAAGTTCTTTATCAAGGCCTCGTGGAAGAATACTAGATGCTAAAGGACGTATTTTGGTAGACAATGTTGGAATAAAATCGATTGTCTATCGAAAAACAAATGGTATTTCTTTAGAAGAAGAAGTAGAAATTGCAAAAAATCTTGCGCAACTTTTAGAATTTAAAGAAAATATTAGTGAAATGGATTTAAAAAAATATTGGTTAGGGACACATCAAAAAGAAGGAAATGCTTTAATAACAGAAGAAGAGTACGATTTATATGAACATAGAAAACTTAATAGTAATGATTTATATTTATTAAAATTAGATCGAATTACAAAGGATATGTTAGATTATTATGATGAATTTGAAAAAAAGGTTGCCTATATTTATACCTTAATGAATAAAGGATATTATTATGATGCTAAACTAATTAAATTAGAAGTTACAGAAAAAGAATACGCAAGTGTTTTAGAAAAGAAAATGGTAGGGGTAACGAATGAAATGTATTTTAAAAGAGATTATCCTTATGGAGCAACATTAAGAAGTATTTTTGGAACAGTGGGCAATATCCCTAAAGAATTAGAAAGTTATTATAAAAATCAAGGATATGCTATGGATGACATCGTGGGGATTAGTTTTTTAGAGCAACAGTATGATTCTTATTTAAAAGGAGAAAAGGATACTTATAAAGTCGAAGAAGACGGTACTTTGACCCTAGTAAGTGAGGGAAAAAGAGGAAATGATTTGGTTTTAAGTATAGATATCGAGATGCAATTGGGTATAGAAGAAATTTTAAAAGAAGAAATAAAAAAGGGGAAGGAACTTAAAAATACAGAGTATTACCAAGGGAGTTATGTTTTAGTAGGAGATCCAAATACTGGGGCTATAAAAGCACTAGCAGGTTTAAAATATTTAGGCCATGATGTTTTTAAAAATGTAGAAAGTGATGTTTTGTTTTCTTCTTTTACTGCTGGAAGTATCGTAAAAGGAGCCAGTATGGCGCTTGGCTACCAAAATAATCTGGTAGAGGTAGGAAAAAAAGTTAGGGACGCTTGTGTGAAACTTTATTTGGTTCCGGAAAAATGTTCTTATAAGAAATTAGGGATTATTGATGATATTACGGCTTTAAAAACGAGTTCTAATTACTATCAATTTTTATTAGCCATTAAACTTGCGGGATACTCTTATTCTTATAATATGAAAATGGATGTAACAGAAAGTCACTTTCAGATTTATCGAGATGTGTTTTCTAAATTTGGTTTAGGCGTTAAAACAGGAATTGATTTACCAAATGAACAAACAGGTATAAAAGGAAACACGATTGCAGCAGATTTACTTCTAAATTTTGCAATTGGACAATATGATACCTATACACCTCTTGCACTTTTGCAATATATTAATACAATTTATAATAATGGAGTACGTTATGATTTATCTTTGATGGATAGAATAGTAGATAAAGAAAATAATGTGGTTGTCAAAAAAGAAAAAAAAGTTTTAAGTACTTTTTCACTAGAACAACAATATTTTGATCGTATCAAAACAGGGCTTTATCAAGTTGTAAATATAGGAACAGGTTCTGGATATGTCGATAAATCTTTAAATGCGGCTGGAAAAACCGGAACAAGTGAAACCATTTTTGATAGTGATAATGATGGAGTGGGAGATGTTAAAACGATTAATAATACTTTTGCAATGTATGCGCCTTATGATAATCCAAGATATAGTATGGTAGTAGTAAGCCCAAATGTTAGTCATTATAATGGCAAGACAGATTACTTTGCTTATATCAATCGCTATATTAGTGCTTCTGTAAGTGATTATATATTTGCTAATTATTAAGAAACATTGTGTTTCTTTTTTAGTTTGTTAGTAAAGGAAAAGGGGTTAGTATTGTATATTATTAATCCATATTTTTTTATAGTTGACAAAATCCTCGGGGGGGGGGTATAATACCTGTGAGTTATACACATATCCGAGCCCACCAGACAAA
>CAMYTM010000048.1 GCA_947297555.1 uncultured Mycoplasmatota bacterium
GTGTATGAACGTATTTATTTTGATAAAAACATGAATTTAGAACGCATTGAAGTTTGCAATAATGATGATACTGTTAAAATTAAAGTAAATGTTAAATCCCTTGATTTAAAAGCAGGACTTGATAAAGATGACTTTGTGTTAGAAGATTTAATCAGTAAAGACTGTTGTAGTACAAATACTTGTGAAGATAAAAATAACACTTGTGAAAATAAAGAAACAACACCAGACAAAAAAACGGGAGCAATAGAAGATATTATTTATCCACTCTATATTCCAAGCGAAACCTATCTAACTAGTAAAGAAGTAATGGACACTGATACAGGAGACAGAGTAATTTTAACTTATAGTGGCAGTAAAAACTTTGTTCTTGTAGAAGAAGTAGCCTCAACTAGCAAAGAGTTTGAAATCATACCTGTATATGGAGATCCACTACTTTTAAATGATTCTGTGGCAGCCTTGCAAGCAAATTCTATTCATTGGACGAGTAATAATATGGAATACTATCTTACAGGGAAAGATTTATCTGATCAAGAACTCTTATCTATTGCAACTTCGCTTACAAATGCTGACGTTGTAACAAGTAAACAAGTAGAGAAATAGTTTAACGACTATTTCTTTTTACTTTTGCTTTGGGTACGATTTACGTTCATTGGTGATTCCAATTAAGTAATCAACACTTGTATTATAGTAATTTGCAAGTAGTACTAACTTATCAACAGGTATTAACCGTAAGCCAGTTTCGTATCTAGAGTATTGCACTTGAGAAATTTTTAAAACTTTTGCAACTTCTGTTTGAGTTAAATCTCTATCATCTCTAATTTCTTTTAATCTTTCTAGCATTTCCACACCTCAGGTACATTTTACTTATAACCAAATAGTTATGCTTGATTTTAAATCCGTTCGGTTATAAAATAATTTATATAACCATATGGATATAAGATAGGAGAAAATTATGAAATTAAATACATTTATTAAAAATGCTCATAAAAAAAAACTAGCAATAGGCCTCACAACAGGATTTATATTACTAATAGGTATAATCTCTTTATATAGAACATTTGCTTTATACGAAGAAAAAAAAGAATTTAATATATTACAAGGACGTGTACCAGATTTTAGAAATATTACTATACTTGCCTCAATAGAAGGAGAAATAACTCTGAATATTCCAACAAAAGGCAGTGAATATAAACCAATCAGTGTCAGTTGTGATAAAGGAACAATTGCTCATTGGGATGAAAATAATTGGAAAATTCAAATAGATAAATTGTCAGATAAGGATGTAACTTGCATAATATTTTTCAGTAGATATTTTTCGAATTATTTAATTAACTTAAGTAATAAAGAAACTGCAATAGAAAAGTTTACACATGAAGAAACATATCAAACCCCTGCCTTAACAGATTATAGGTATGTGGGAAAAAATCCAAATAATTATGTCTGCTTAAGTGAAGAACAAAACTGTCCAGAAGATAACTTATATCGAATCATAGGAGTAATACCAACACAATCTACAGAAGATGGAGAATATAAAAATAGAGTTAAATTAATTAAAAGTGATGTTTATTCAGAACAAAAAAGTGGCCTTTTTAAAGAAGCAGGCTATCAATGGAATGCAAGTAATACTCGAAATTGGGCTTCTAGTACATTAAATACTACTGTATTAAACGAGGTCTATTGGAATAGTTTAGGCATATATCAATATTATATAGAAGAGGCAAAATGGTATTTAGGTGCTCCAACTTATGGTAGTTATTCAGCATATACACCAGATACGTTTTATAGTAGGGAAAGGAGTCAATATTTTCCCAAAGGTATAACCAATAATCATATAGCAAAAGTAGGACTGATGTATCCAAGTGATTATGGCTATTCTATTGGTTCAAGTTATAAATCAAAATCGATTGTAAGCAATAAGTCTTTTTATGTGTCTAATGCATGGCTTTTTACTGTTAGTGAATGGACTATATCTCCAGAGTATAACAACAGTACTGTTAACGCATGGCGTACAATGCCTGATGGTAGAATTACATATGGAACAGTAACAACCTATAATAGCAATATTCGCCCTTGTTTTTACTTAAAAGAAGAGACTTATTATAAGAACGGAAATGGCTCACGGAACAATCCATATAAAGTTACTTTACAATAAAAATAAATGAAAAAGACAATCAAATTTTTCCAAAATTATTTAAAACTATGTTATACTTATGCTAATCAAAGGGTGATAAAATGAAAAAAATGGAACAAGCATTTCATAAAATTATTTTTACAGAAATGGTATTTTCTGTTATCTATGCTATTGTAGGTCTAATTATATTTTTATATAGTGATATGACTAATAAAACAGTTGGTTTGCTAATTGGCACTTTCTTATTAATAAATGGATTTCTTACTATTTTTACTTCTATCGATAAAACAAAAATAAAACTTTTCCATTACAATTTATTTTTTGGTATAGCAAGTATTATTTTAGGAATCTTTATTATGTTTAACCCATTATCGATTTTAAATTTTTTAAATATCACTTTGGGAATTTGGTTAGTAGTAGAAAGTTTAAATAAGATTTTTTATTTCTTTTCTTTGAAAAAAATAAAAGAAAATAGCAGTAAAGTGATTTTAGTTTCTGGGATATTATTATTATTTTTAGGAATTATGATTATTGTAAATCCTTTTAGAAGCACCGTTATTACAAAGACAGTAGGTATATTTGTAATGCTTTATAATATAGTAAATCTAAATGATTTGGTTTTATTAAAACGCAGGAGCAAAAACTTTTTAAAACTATTTAAGTAAAATAGAGGAATTTCCTCTGTTTTTTATTTGCTATTTTTAATTACATTGGTTATACTATATATAGAATAAGAAGGTATGGTTATGGCACATATTAAGGATATTTATGCAAGAGAAATACTAGATTCTAGAGGGAATCCAACCATAGAAGTGGAAATGACATTAGATAATAATATCACTGTAACTGCATCTGTTCCAAGTGGCGCATCAACGGGTAGTAGAGAAGCACTTGAATTAAGAGATCATGATGCAACAAGATACCATGGCAAAGGTGTTTTAGCAGCAGTCATTAATGTAAATCAAATTATTAGACCAAAGTTAATAGGGATGGAACTAGACCAAACAAAAATAGATCGATTTTTAATTGATTTAGATGGAACTCCTAATAAAAGTAGACTAGGAGCAAACGCGATATTAGGAGTATCTTTAGCATCCATAAAAGCCTTAGCAAAAAATAGTGGTAAAGAATTATACGAATATATTTCTGGAGGCAAAGTGTCTTTACCTGTTCCTTTTATTAACATTATTAATGGAGGAGCACATGCTAATAATAGTTTAGATATTCAAGAATTTATGATTGTACCGATGCAAAAAGGATTTAAAGAGAAAATTCGTTGTGCCTCTGAAATCTTTATAACGTTAAAAAACATTTTAAAAAAAAGAAAATTAAATACATCTGTTGGAGATGAAGGTGGATTTGCTCCTGATTTAGAATACAATAGTCTTGCTCTTGATTTGATTATTGAAGCATGTACAGAAAGTGGCTATATTCCAGGTCGTGATGTGTTCTTTGCATTGGACATTGCCGCATCTGAAATGTATGACAAAGAAACAAAATCCTATCGATTAGATGGCAAAAAAATATCCAAAGAGGAATTGACAAAATATTATTTAGCATTAGTGAAAAGATATCCTATAATTAGTATTGAAGATCCTTATTATGAAGATGATTTTGAAAGTTTAAGCAAATTAACAAAATTAATAGGAAAAAAAGTGATGATTGTAGGAGATGACTATTTTGTCACCAATGCAAAATACTTGAATTTTGCTATTGAAAATAAAAGTGGAAATGCGATTCTTTTAAAAGCAAATCAAGTAGGAACCATCTCAGAAATGGTGAAAACTTGTTTTTATGCTAAAAAAAATAACTACAAAACAATCATTTCACATCGTAGTGGAGAGACATTAGACACTTTTATTGCGGACTTTGCTGTAGGATTAAACCTTCATTTTATTAAAAGTGGTTCTATGTCAAGAGGAGAAAGACTCGCAAAATACAACCGTTTGTTAAAAATAGAAGAAGATTTAAAAAGACAAAAAAGTGACAAATAGTTACTTTTTTTTATACAATAAAAAAGGAAATTATTAATTTACAGTGTATATATAAGAATGAAAGGAGGATTTGTATGAAATTATCAAATCAAGAATTATATCGAATTTCTGGTGGATGCTATATGATTGTGAGATCGATTTATACTGTATTAAAAACAGTCTTTAGAAGTCTAAAATTTCATTTCTAAAAATTTGTATTTTGTATCTTTTCTTGTTATAATACTAAACAGGTGAAGAAAATGAAAAAAAAGAAAACACAAAAATACCAAACAGAAGAACAAATGGAAATTAAAAAATTTATTTTTGTTTTACTAGGTTTGATTATTATTATCATAGGCATTTATTTCTTTACAAGAGCCTTTGTAACCAAGGATTTGTTTAAAGAAACTGAAAATATAAATTATACAGAAGGGAAAATAAGTTACGAAGCTGTTGTTGTAGGAACTATGCTAAATAGAACAGTTTCTGAATACTATGTTCTAGCTTTTTCAAATAAGGATAATAACGCAGTTTATTATAACACCCTTGCATCAAAATATATGAACTTAGAAAAAGCAAAGAAACTATATTATTTGGATTTGGATAACAAATTAAATAAGCCTTATGTGTCAACCGATGAAAATTATTCAACAAGTTTCACATCATTAGAAGAACTGAAATTTGGTGGATTTACACTATTAAAAATAAAGGAAGGTAAAGTAATAAAATACATAACAGACCTAGAAAAAATAAAAATAGAACTTGGTATATAATTTCTTGTATACAAAAGTAAATCTTTAGAAAAAAAGAGATTTACTTTTTTTTATGTAAATTTTTGTGTAAACTATGTTCTTTTATTTTAAATAAGACAAAAATGTGATACTATTAATTATAGTAGAGGGTGATAAAATGAATGACTTAAAAAAAGAAACAGCGAAAGGTTTTAACTTAAAAGAAGTCATTTGTATTATTGTCGCCACAGCTATAATAACGAGCCTTACAACAGGACTTATTATTTATAATCAAAATAAATTAACTAAAAATATAACTTATCAAGATTTAAACGAAGACAAAGCATTGAAAGACTTTTTAGGAGTATATGCTTCTTTAATTGACGAATATTATGAAGAAGTAGATAAAACTGCTATGTTAGAAAGCGCTATTGGAGCAATGTTTAATTATTTAGGGGAAGATTACTCTACTTATATGTCCAAAGAGGAAACAGATGCTTTAGCAGAAAAATTACTAGGGGAATACAAAGGAATAGGGATTAGCATCAATCAAGAAAATATAATTGTAGATGTTTTTGAAGATGGATCTGCAAAAGAAGTAGGAATTTTACCAGGGGATAAAATTATTGCAATTGATGGAAATTTTGTTACAGAAAATAAAGAGACTTCTGAAAAAATATCAGGATTAAATATTGGGGATAAATTAGTGCTTACTGTAAATAGAGGAAACGAAAATTTAAATTATGAAGTGACCGTAAAAAAAATGTATGTTCCTGCTATAAATTATCAAATCATAGAAAATACTATTGGCTACTTGAAAATATCTACTTTTTCGAACACACTAAACGAGCA
>CAMYTM010000049.1 GCA_947297555.1 uncultured Mycoplasmatota bacterium
ATTCTACTGATAGGGGTAATTAAAACTCTATCAATTATGTTATATATAGTAATAAAGAAAGTAACAATAATATTATGTTTTTTCTTTTTATTTTGGCTTCTATTCATCTTCTTCATCACCATCACTTTCTTGGTCACGGTCGGCTTCATAGAATACTTCCATTTTCGGTTTTAATTCTTCCATTAAACGTAAACGGAATTCATCTAATGTCAAGTTATAGTTTAAGTCTCCATCGCAAGCAATACTAATTTTTCCCGTCTCTTCAGAAACAATTAGTGCAAGTGCATCACTTTCTTCTGCTATTCCTAACGCTGCTCTATGACGTGTTCCTAACTTCTTGTTCACATTTGGATCCATACTTGTTTTAAATACACTTCCAGCACAAGTAATACGATTTCCTTGTATAATTACACCTCCATCATGAAGTGGAGAATTTGGAAAAAATAAATTACTTAATAACTCACTTGAAACATCTGCATAAATCTTAGTAGCAGGATCAATATATTCTTGAAGTGAAATATCTCTTTCAATAACCATAAGGGCTCCAATCCTATTTTTCTTTAAATATTCTACAGCCTCCATAATTTCACAAACCATTTTTTCACGTTCATCACCTGTTAGTGTTTTATGTCTGCCAAGTAGTTGTGTACGTCCAATGCTTTCTAAAACACTTCTAATCTCAGGTTGAAAAATAATAATAATAGCAAGCGGTCCCCATTCAAAAATATATTCTAAGATAATACCTACTGTATAAAGATTAAAGATTTTACTTATAATTTCAATAATAAAGATTAATATGACTCCTTTTACGATTAAAATCATTTTTACATTATTTTTAATATTTTTTAAAATATAGTAAAACAAAAGCCACACTACGCAAATATCTAATACTTTTGTAGTTAAAGCCCACAATGCTTGCATTGACATCTTAATCAACTCCTATATGTTACATATTATACCAAATTTTTATTTATAATTCCATAGGAACTCATTATTTTTTCATAATTAAAAAAAACGCAAAATCTTTAACGTTGCGTCTTTTATTAGAATTTTACTTTTTTCTTTTGAATTTAAATCTTAAAAATGATATTACAATAATGAAACTAATAAGTCCAATAAATGCAAATTTTATTTTGTTGCTATTTTCTTCTTTCGCATCATTTTTTTGCACTTCTTCTTGAGTTTTATTTTCTTCATCATTTGTTATGTTATTCTTTTCATTATTTTGATCATTAAATTCATTCTTGGTATTTTCATCGTTGTTTGTCTCTTCACCAGGATTCGGATTTTTATCTATAGACGGTAGTTTTGTATTTGAAGTTGGTTTCTTAGTTGGTGTTGTAGTTGTCCATTGGTTGTTACCTGTTCCTGATGTATTATTTGAATTGTTTGATTGGTTATTATCATTAATATTATCATTGCTGTTTTCTTCTTCTATAATCCAATCTACTTTGGCTGTTATACTCCCAAATTGATTTTTTGCATCAAGATATTCAAATGTAAATTCACCATTTTTTGTAAATGTATACGTATTAGAGCCATTATTATTGGTAATTTTTATAGGAGCACCCTGATTTACTAACATAACAGTAATAGGATTTTTCGTTGGTTTTACTTCACTATAATGCAATCTTATATCAGGAAGTTCTTCTTTTTCTTCAATCCAATCTACTTTGGCAGTAGCAGAACCTTTATTTCCTGCTAAATCTTGATATTCAAATGTAAATTCACCATTTTTTGTAAATGTATAAGTCCTAGAGCCATTGTTATTGGTAATGATTCCTGCTTCACTTAAAGTAATAGTGGCTACAACGTTTTCTGTAGTTGTTTCATTTATATCATACGTAATATTGGCAGTTGGAATCTCTCTATCAATCCAATTTACTTTGGCTTTTACTTCACTCCTATTGCCGGCTTTATCTTGTAAGCGGAAAAGATATTCTCCATTTTCTTCAAAAGTATAAATTAATGGTTTTGATCTTCCCATTGCATCTAATTTACGTATTTCATATTCATCTTCTGGAACTACAGGCTCCCCAAATTCATTTGTAAAGGAAGAACTAGTAATATTACCTGCAGCATCTAAATTAACAGTATAAATAATGAGTGTTTTTTCTTCTCTATAATAATACTCTATTTTTTCAGTAACTCTTTGTGCATTTAAATAAAGAATTTTCGTTATTTTTCCTTCGACGTCTAAATATTCTATACGACTTACTGTTCCATTTATTATTTCTACAAAATTCACTTTATTATTGTCTTCGTCTAATAAATATATATCTTCATTTATATTGATTAGACTTGCTACTACATCTTTCGTTGTTGGTGTTGTAATGTCATACTCTATTGATGCGGTTGGAATTTCTCTATCAATCCAATCTACTTTAGCAGTAGCGGAACCTGGAATTCCGTTTTCATTTTCAAACTCAAAAGTAAATGAACCATTTTCTGTAAATGTATACGTATCACTACCATTATTATTCGTAATGGTAATATTTGTACTTGGATTTATTAGTCTTGCAACTACATTTTCTTGTGTTGGCTCTGTTGTACTGTATCCAATACCTGCCGTTGGATGCTCGTTATCCGTAATATCTTGGAATAAATTAAAGGCTCTTGCAGCAAACCAATTTCCATTTGTTCTATCTGCTACAATTTTAATGTATTGCACTTCTTTTGGAATTCTTATGTCAAAACTTTTTGTGTTGGCAATAGCATCAACATTTGTATTTGCTTGATTTGTGTATGTTAGTCCTTTTTGTTCTGCTAATTTTTCCCAGTATTCTCCATCTAGACTTCCATATATGGTTCAGTCATAAATTTTTCAGTTTCCACCTCCGGCTGGAACAAATTCAACTGCAGATATATACACTGGTTTGTCTAATTTAATGACAATAAATCGATTTGTATCTGTTCCGTTCCAAGCAGAATGCCATCTTGTATTATAGTTTCCATCAATTGCATTTGTAGCACTTCCTCCATTATTCACGGCTTCTGTAGATACACTATCTATCGTTAAATGGGAAACAGGAATGTATTTTCTTGTATTGTCTTGAGCATCTTCTGTAAATGTAAATGTTAATACGTTACTTGCAAGTTTGACTCCATTTGCGGCTTGTCTAATTTGAAGTGTTTTATTTCCAGTATTATCAGGAGACGCTGTTTTATAAGAAGTCCAAGAATCACTTTCTGTATTTCTCCATTCATAGGTTAAATCTATTCCCATTACTCTATTTTCTAGGTCGTTAGCAAAGTAACTACTTTCTGCTATTACATTGTCTAAAATATCAATTTTATAAATGTTTTCTTCGGTATAGTTGGCTCCCACAATATGAACATATATATCATTTTCTGCTGTAATACTTGCAAGTTGTTCTTGACTAAAGGTTACACTATGGTCTTCTCCTGCTGGAGAATAAACTTCATTCCAGGTTTGTTTTCCATCTAAACTGTAATCCCAACGTACACCGCTTCCATTAAAGCGACTGGCTAATATTAACTTGCCTGCATTTTCTCCGTCAAAAGAGAAAGTTGCCATATTTTTATCTAACTTGCCTAGTAAATAATTGGCTTCTAATCTTGTTAGGGAAGGTTGATAAACATAATATTGATTTTCTGTATTGTTTGGAGTTTTGCTTCCTTCTGTTAAAATACGTGTTTGTAAAAGAGTAAACTTAAAGTCATATTCAATGCTTGTTAATTTTGGTTTTATTAAATTCGTTAAATGTAACATTGGTAATGGAAAATATTTTAAATTTTCTCCTATTTCTTCTGCTAATTTAAAATAATCGGCTTCTGTTTTATTTGCGTTTGCATTAAAGTTGTTGATAAGCCCATACCAAGCATCAATATTAAGTGGTTGTATATCTAAGGCTTTTCTATAAATATCTTCTTGTTTTTCTAAGTTATTATGATATACATCGGCCAGATAAACCAACTTTTCACTTGCTTCAAAAGTATCATTATCGTTTATTACTTCTTGGGCTAAGGCCATATACAAAACAGAATATCCTTTAGAAAAATTGGCATTTCCCCATCCAAGTAACATTCTTTCGCCTTTTTCTGATAATGTCCATCCTGATACATCATTGTCTAAATTCCAATATCCATTTCCAATTGCATCTTGAGAGTAATAGATAATAGCCGCATGTCCTGGTTGTCCTATAACAGCAGCAGGAATACCATGCACACCACGTATATTAGCACCTGTTTTAGAAATTCCTCCACAAACAGCACCTGTTCCAAACTCATTTCTAAAGTTCATCCATACTTTGTATAAACCGTTTCGATAGGTTACACCATATTTAGAGAAAATACCATTAAATTTTTCATCCCAATAATCTTTTCTTTCTGGATCATGGAAAATAGGATTACTATAATTTGGCCATACATAAGCCATATAAGGGTGAGGTGTTAAATATTTCCATGCTTGACTTGGATATTGATCTACATAAGATTGGGTATATTCATTTAACCATAAAATTTCTTCATCATCTATATTGTTGTTCATAACAAATCGCATTTCTTCAATGGTATAATTTTCAAACCACTTTGTAATATCTATACTTGATGTCACTACAAATTTATTATTTTTATGTAACATTTTATATATTTCATAACGTGTGACGGCATCTGATTTATTTTCTGGTTGACTAGATTGCATCCACAATCCTACCAGTTTGGAATGCGTTAGAGATAAAGCAATCGCCATTTTTTTGTATAAATCTCCATAACGAGTCCCATATTTTGTTTGTTCTGTTATAGCAAAATCGCTTATATGTTTTTCTAAAATACTTTTTAGTACAGTTAAAGAGTTGTAATAACTTCCACCTTCTGGAACTCCCCCTAATGTATAAAGTCTTAGGTTTTCTAAGTTATTAAATAGCCAATTAAAAGTGGCTTGGTTTTCGGTACTTTCTAGAATAAAACGTTTTATAGCATATTGTCCCATGTTTTTTACTAGATTTCGTTGAAGTAATAGCAATTCATACTCTGGATTTGCTAAATCTGTATCTGGGTAGTCTCTTTTTATTTGTTCATCATACTCTGCGACACTTTTGATAATGTTTCCATCATCTTCTGCATTGGTTAATTTAGCATCTGCATACACTGCATGGTCATTTCCATTAGCACCATTATCATTAGCAATTAATTTTAAATAATTGGCATTTTCAATATTGATTTTTACAAATGTAGCATTATCTCCAGGTTTTGTTACTGCTGGATTTTCATCTGTTTGTAAGGTCCAATTGCTACCATCTTGAGAAGTGTAAATATAGAATTTTACTCCATTACTTGAGGAAGCAGCCGTTTGGTTTAAACCTAAAAAGGCTGTAAAATATTTATAATCATAGTCATGTAAATCATACACGAGTTGAGAAGAAGCGTGCGCCCACATTCCTTTGTCAAAAGTGTAATAGGCACCTTCTACTTTTACGGCAATTTTTCCACCAGCACTTGTTTTGTCCTTTAAAAGGCTTCCCCAACCAGATTTGGATTGACTGGCAATATAATCTACATCCGATAAATAAATAAAGTCATTTTGGCTTTCATCTTGATTTCTTGGAATACTGAAAATGTTGGATTCCATAGCATATTCATTTAAAGTCGTATTTGTTTTCACTTCATTTATAAACATTCTGGGGAAACATATTCCC
>CAMYTM010000050.1 GCA_947297555.1 uncultured Mycoplasmatota bacterium
AAGTCATATCGTAAAGTTTGTAGATTATATTATGAGTGAGACAAGTAAGGACTTTGAAGTATTTGAACATCCAGCAACGTATCAAACACCTGCCTTAACAGATTATCGATATACAGGGAAAAATCCAAGTAACTATGTATGTTTTGGAAGTGAAGAGGTTCCATGTCCAGAAGATAACCTATATCGAATCATAGGAGTAATACCTACGCAGAGCGAAGTAAATGGAGAGTACGAAAATAGAGTAAAACTTATTAAAACCACTCATTATGTAGAAACTAAAATTGAGAGTGGTTATTTACAGATTAGTTCATTATATCCGAATGGTAAAGGGTATTTTTGGGATAAGATATTAAGTAACAATAACTGGACGACCTCTTCATTAAATACTGTATTAAATACCATTTATTGGAATGAGATAGGGGAATATCAGAATTATATATCTTTAAGTTTATGGCACTTAGGAGGTGCACCTTATCAAATTTATACTTCGATTACACCAGAAGGTATTTTTTTGATTGAAAGAGGCAATGTTCAAGGATATAGCAAAGGCCCATTGAATGTTGTGTCAAATATTGGACTAATATGTCCCAGTGATTATGGTTATTCTTTAGGAAACAATTATAGTAATCAAATAATAATTACTAACGCTAATTTATATAAAAAAGATTCTTGGCTATATTATTTGGGATATGGCCAATGGACTATGACTCCTGAATCACAGTATTATTCTGGTGGAGAAGTATTAATTTGGGCTATTAGTATGAATGGACAAATTGGAGGAGATTTTCGAACTAAAACTCGAACAAATGGAGAGGTTCCACAAATGATTACTAGACCCACATTCTATTTAAAAACAAATGTACTATACGAAAGTGGAAAAGGAACAAAAGAAAATCCGTATAGGATAAGTATAAATGAATAAAATCAATTTAAAAGAGATACGAAAAAAATCAGGACTAACTCAAGAACAATTAGCAAGGAAATTAAAAATAGCAGATTCAACGCTTGCACATTACGAAAGTGGGATAAGAAAAATTAGTTTAGAGATGTTTTTGAAACTATTGGGTGTTTGTCAGTTAGAAATTAAAATAGAGACTAAGAAATAGTCTCTTTATGATTCTCTTTCGTCAGGGTCAATGCATTTCCAATTGACGGTTCCACAAGTTGTACAAACATATGGAACTAATGTTTTTTTATCTTGAGGTTTTTCGTATTTCTCAATGATTTCAACACATAGTAATCCTGTCTCTTTATCGATATAGGCACGACCTTGTTTTGAATCTTTACAATCTCCGCAATTTTGGTTTTTCATGTTTTCCTCCTTGTTATTTAATATGGCAAGTATTTATGATAAAATACTACTAGGTGAGTAAATGAAAGTAATTACAATTAAACAGCCTTTTGCAACCTTGATTGCGAAAGGATATAAAGAGTATGAATTTCGTCCTTGGAAAACAAAATATAGAGGAGATATTTTAATACACGCAGGAAAAAGTGTGGACAAAAAAGCAATGGAACGTTTTAAACATTTAAATTTAGAATATCCAATTGGTTGTATAATTGCTAAAGCAAAATTAGTAGATTGTTTGTATATAGATGATGATATGGTGGATTTATTACGAAAAAAAAATCCTTTAGTATATTATGGAATTATTCACAAAAAAGATTATAAAAATCGTTATAATAAATCGTGGGATGGCTATGGATTTAAATTAGAAAATATTGTAGAAGTAGAGCAAGTTTATGTAAATGGCAAATTAAGTTTATGGGATTTTGAAGGTGAGATTCATGAAAAAGTTAGTAATAGTGGGAATTAGTAATCACCATGTGCATTTGACAGAAGAGGTTTATAACATGTTATTTTCAAGGGCGTTGACTAAGAAAAAAGATTTAACTCAAATTGGTGATTTTGCTGCAAATGAAACGGTTACTTTAAAAACAGAAAAAACAGTGATAGAAAATGTGCGTATTATTGGACCTTTTCGAAGTTATAATCAAGTAGAAATTTCTCAAAGTGATGCAAGAAAATTAGGGCTACAACCACCTGTTCGTAAAAGTGGAGATTTAGAAAATAGCGAGTCTATTACTATAATAGGAGAAAAGGGAGAAATTACTTTGGATAATGTTTGTATTTTAGCAGAGCGTCATATTCATTTGAATCCTAATGATGCTTTCAAGTGGCAAGTTAAAGATGGAGATATTGTATCTGTTTCTATAAAGGGGAAAAAATCTTGCCTAATGGACGCTCATATTAAAGTGAGTGAAAATGGCGTTTTAGCCTTTCATATTGACACAGATGATGCAAATGCTACTCTTCTTAATAATAATGATGAAGTTGAAATAATGTTATGAGAATTGTTTTTATGGGAATAGAGAATTTATGATGTTGATTCTATTTATTCAAAAAAATTGATATTATGGAATGTATATTGAAATTAGTAGCAGTTGTGAAATATATTAATTAACAACTGAAGTTTTAAAGAAACTAATGAATTACAAGAATTTTAGTTTATCGATTGTTGTTTCGTAGAAATATGTATTAACAAAATTTTAAGGATGGTTAAAATGATATGGAAAATAGGAAATGTTAAAATAAAAAATCGAGTGGTAATGGCTCCAATGGCTGGCTTTTCTAATACTAGTTTTCGTAAAATTATTAAAGAGATGGGCGTAGGTCTTATTTATGCTGAAATGGTAAGTGATAAAGCACTTGTTTATGAAAGCAAAAAAACTATTGAAATGCTAAAAATGGATGATAAAGAACGACCTATATCCCAACAAATTTTTGGTAGTGATGTGGAAAGTTTTGTTACGGCAGCGAAAATTGTAGAAGAGGTTATGAAACCAGATATTATTGACATTAATATGGGTTGCCCTGTTCCTAAAGTGGCTATAAAAAATCAAGCAGGTAGTGCACTTTTGAAAAATCCAGAAAAGATTTATGAAATTGTTTCGGCTGTAGTAAAAACTGTAAATGTTCCTGTAACTGTTAAAATAAGAAGTGGTTGGGATGAGGCAAGCATCAATGCTGCTGAAGTTGCGAAAGTAATTGAAAGTGCTGGGGCGAGTGCCATTGCGATTCATGCTAGAACTAGAAGTCAAGGGTATAGTGGTGTTGCAAATTGGGATATTATTAAGCAAGTGAAAGAAAGTGTATCAATTCCTGTTATTGGAAATGGAGATGTAACTAGTCCTTGGCTTGCAAAAAAAATGTTAGAAGAAACTGGTTGTGATGCTATTATGATAGGGAGAGGCATTTTAGGGAATCCTTGGCTTATTCGGGAATGTGTTGCTTATATTGAAGATGGAAAACTTATAGATTCTCCAAGTCCATTAGAAAAAGTGGCAATGATGAAACGTCATTTTGAACTTTTGCAAGAGGATAAAAATGAACGTGTGGCTGTTCTTGAAATTCGAACGAATCTTTTATATTATTTGAAAGGTATGCCAAAAAGTAAAGAAATGAAACAGCAAGTTTGTTCTTGTAAAACAAATCATGAACTTCTTGCTATTTTAAATACTTATGAACAAGAACTTAAAGAAAATGATTTATAATGGCAAGGATTAAAAATAAAATGGAACTAATAAGGTTTTCTTTTTTGGTTTTTACTATTTTACTAAAATAGTACCCACATAAAAGAAGTAATAGTGATATAGCGCTAAATATAGCAACAATGTGAATAACTGAGTAGTTATAAACAAAACTTAATGATACTATAGTTCCATCTAAAGAATGAGTTAAAGTAATCAGTAAACATTCTCGAAAACTTAGGGTATTGGTTTTAAATTCAAGTGTATTTTTGTTGCGGTATGCATTCCAAGCAAGGATTAAATATAAAAGAGTTGTTATATTTTTAGTCATAAAAGTAAATTGAAAATAATAATAAAGAAGCAAGAAGAATGCATAAATCATATAATTTCCAATTAAAATAGTTATTATATTTTTTTTAGTAATTTTAGTGCCTCCTAAACGTAAACTTATTCCAATAATTAGTCCATCTAGACTAGCCACAATGGCATTTAATAATAAAAACATAGTATTTCACCTTTTATATACTATGTTTTTATTAGGTATTGGTTTTGGCGTTTGTCATTTACCAAGAAACGTAAATGTCTATAACTCCTACTTCAGCGGTGGCGGTATCGTATACTTTAGCAGGGCCAAGAGAGGTCATAGCGGTTGCACCTTTAGGTAAGTAATTAGCGTTTGCTGCAATACATATGTAGCCGTCTGCATCTCTAATTGTTCCGTCTTGAGCAACGTGTCTTCCTGGAATATTTAGACCACCACCAGGCAATACTTTTTCTGAATAATAAGTTTCTTGATGGTTGTTAAAATTAATACGTCCTTTGCTTTTGGTTAGACGATCACCAGAAATATTGTATGCTTCATCATATTTCAATGTAACACCGTTAAATGTTTGAGTTGTATTATTAGATTCTCTAGTTGTTTCTATAGGTGTTTGTTCTTCTATAGGTTCTGTATCTATAATTTCTATATTTTGTGATTTTTCTGGATTTGGAGTTGCGGTTGTAGGATTTTCTGTTATTGGCGTCGTATTAGCAACTGGAGTTATATTTTGAAGAGAAAGTCCTACTAAATCCGTAAATCCTAAAATTGTTTCTCCAGAATAAATTGCAATCGCGCCATTTTCTATTTTTTTATAAGTAAGGTTATTAGCATTCCATGAGTTTTTACTAATTGCCGTTTCACTTATAAAATTTCCATTTATTGCGTCTTGTGCACTAAGTGCAATTCTGGAAAAATCAATAGAATCTACATTTACTGAACCTGGGTTTTGGTCGGGGTTTAAAATAACAGTTTCTAAAATAACTTTTGTATTTTCATTTCCTGTGTTTATTGTGTTTATCGTTGTATTGTTAGGGCTAGGATTTATATTTGCAATTTTATTGTCAATTGTTATATCTGTTTTTATTGGTTCCATATTGCTTCTCCTTTACTTTATATAGTATAGCAAATTTTTATTTAAAAATAAAATTTTTAGACATTTTTAGCGTAAACCAAATAAAATTATGATATACTTATTTACAATAAGGGTGATACTATGAAAATTACTTTATTTTTACCTGATAAATTAGTAGAATTTAAACTTCCTTCTTTAGTATCAGGTAATTTTTCATTTGACACCGAAGAGGTAGAAAGTAAGTTAATAAATGTAATTGCTAAAGACAACAATTGGGTTTTATACCAAACCGAGGATGTAAAAATAGTTTCAAATACTGTTTACATTTCTGAAATTATTTTAGTACCTAATCAATTTTATACATTAGAACGTGAGAAAAAGAAATATGTAATTTATGTAGATTCTTTATCTTTTCGTGGAATCCTTGCTTACTCTTTTATGGAAAATAGTATTTTTACGATTGGCAATACTACCAACAGTACAATTCGTTATAATACACCTTATTTAAATAATATAGGCATTCAATTGGAATATAAGAATTATCAACTTACTTTAAATTACACAGGGACAAGTCCTATTTATATCAATAAAAAAGTACTTGAGAATTCTTTTTATCAAGTTTCGGTAGGGGATGAGTTAAATGTATATGGTTTAACTGTTTTATTT
>CAMYTM010000051.1 GCA_947297555.1 uncultured Mycoplasmatota bacterium
AGATTTCATAATCAGTGCTATTTCCCGGAATGGATAAAAGAGGATAAGATAATAAATGTAAAAACAAAGGAATCCTTTTTCTATCAATCTTTCCAGAGACTTTTAGATAAAGAATTGTTTAGTACCTCAGACTGGGAAATTTATAATCAATTTTTTAGTAGTGATAATAGAGATATTCACTTTTTATACTTAGAAAATTTGGAAGAATTAGAATACAATAAAATGTATAAGTATTCAAGTCTTTGGGAATGTAAGAAATATTTAGAAAAAGAAAACTTTTCTCTTGCAACATTAACCTATTATCCAATTTATTGTAAGCAATTTGAATATTTAGTAAAAATGGGATTATATGCTCTAGCCTGTGATTATGCATATGCAATAAAGAAAAAGTCTACTTTCCAAGAAACTTTTGGTATAGAGAAAAAATATTATCCTTTTATGAAAGAAATTAACATTTCATATCAGTTATTAAATGCTCTAAAATTATATCCTACCACGAATATCGAAATACTTAATTTCATAAGTGATTATGAGTGGTTAGTAGAAGAACTTTCTCCTCATCTAAAGTTTGATAAAATTTTGCCATATTTAGAAGAACAGGGACTGACAAAAGCCAATTTTTATGAATATTGTGACTACATAAGATGCCTAAAAAAAATGCAACTAAATTTAAAAGACAATTGTATTTTGTTTCCTAAAAACTTTATGCAAGAACATGACAAAATTAATACAGAGGTTATTATTGTAGAAGATCCAGAAATAAACAAAAAAATTAAAGGGTTTGCTAACATTCTTTCTTTAAATCAATATGAAGATGAAAAATTTGTAATTTATCCAGTTGATAGTATTGAAAGCATTATAGAGGAAAGTAGAAAACAAGCAAACTGTTTAAGAACATATTCTACTAGTATAAGCAATAATGATTGTCAAATATATTTGATGAGAGAAAAAAAGAATTTAGAAAAATCTTTTGTGACCATTGAAGTTCGAAATGCCAAAATTGTACAAGCAAGAACAAAATATAATAAAGAAGTATCTGAGGAAGTGAAAAGCATTTTAAAGAATTGGGAAAACAGATTAATACCCATTTTTAATCGTAAAGAATAGATATATAATATAGACAAAGAAAAATTTTTAAAGGAGAAAATGTATATGGAAAAATTTAATATAGAAGAAATTATGAACCTATTAAAAAAGAAAAGAAAAATTTATATATCAGAAGCCGATTTTCAATTAGAAATGGCCATGGCAATCAAAGAAAAATATAAAGAAAAAGTAAAAGTAAGATTAGAATTTTGTCCTATAAAGTTTCCAAGAATGCATATTGATATCTTGGTAATTATAGATGGATTATGGATACCGATTGAATTAAAATACAAGACTAAAAAATATGAAAATGAAATTACCTATGAAGATGGAACAAAAGAATTTTTTGCTTTAAAAGAACACAAAGCCATAAATTTAAATAGTTATAAGTATTTAAAAGATATAGAAAGAATAGAGAAAGTAAGAAAAAAAGAGCCTACTTTATTCCGAGAAGGCTACACAGTATTTATTACAAATGATTTACGCTACCGTGAAAAACCAAAAGAAGGGTGTATGTACGAAATGTTTTCTTTACATGACAGAAAAAAAGAAGAATTTATTGAAAATAAGAAAATAGGAAAATTAGAATGGATAGGAAAACCAAGCAAAAGTACAGTAAAAGATTGTGGGGAACCTATTCATCTAAATAAAGAATATACATTTGTTTGGAAGGATTATTCTCAGGTTGATGATAGTAAAGCAGGTTCTTTTATATATTTAGTCAATAAAATAGAAAAATAAGCGGTAAAAAAGGAATAACAAATTTACAATGTAAAAATTCGTTTAGAGAAAAAAATAAACAAAAAGAAGACAAAGTTCAATTTCTGTAAAAATTGATTCTCTAATTCTATTAACTTATCATTTAAAAGAGAAATAAGTTCTTTTTAGACAAAATAGAACATATTTTTTATAAAGGTGGTTTAAATGCGTGTTTCAGACTTACAAGTAAAAGATGTAGTGAGTTTAATTGATGGAAGAAAACTAGGAAGAATCGTGGACATAGAACTAGCCGAAGCGGGAAATGTAAATTATTTTGTGGTAGAGCCTAAACGCTTTTTTAAATTTTTCGGAAGTAGTGGAGAAATAAATGTTACAATGAACCAAATAAAAAAAATAGGAGAAGATGTTATATTAGTTGAAATTTAAGAATTTTATTTGTTATAATACTTAAGGAAAGAAGAAAGCCTATGAATCGAAAAATTTTTATCGTTGCTGTTGTATCTTTATTTCTTGATCAATTTGCCAAAATTTTAATTGGTATCTTTTTTACTTTAAATGAAAGATTTATTGTGATTAAAAATTTTTTTTCTATTCATTTTATTGAAAATTATGGAGCAGCGTGGAGTCTTTTAAATAACAAAGTCGACTTTTTAATTGTTGTATCCTTGCTTGCTATTTTTATTATCTATCGCTATATGTACAGTTTTAAAAGAAACAAAAGAAATAATATTGCTTTTGGCCTTATTTTAGGAGGAATTGTTGGAAATTTAATTGACCGAGTATTCTTAGGATATGTTAGAGATTTTCTATCTTTTAAAATATTTTCTTATAATTATCCTGTATTTAACTTAGCAGACGTTTTTATCGTGATAGGTGTATTTCTTTTAATTGTTGCAATTCTAAAAGGAGAAGACAAAAATGCAGAAGTTTAATGTAGATGTAGAAAAAGTGCGTATCGATAAATATTTAAGTGAAAAATTAGAGTATTCACGTAGTATAATTGGTCATATGTTAAAAGATGGAAATATCTTAGTAAACGGTAAAATTGTAAAACCAAGTTTTTTAGTAACTATTGGAGATGTAGTAGAGATTGTAAAAGAATTTGAAAAACATAGTGATGTTGTGCCAACCAAGATGGATTTAGAAATAATATATGAAGATGAACATATTATGGTAATCAATAAACCAACAGGAGTTGTGGTTCATCCTGGAAGTGGAAATTTTACCAATACACTTGCAAATGGTCTTATGTATTATACAAATAATTTAAGTGATGTAAATGGCGAAAGTCGTCCCGGTATCGTTCACCGTTTAGACAAAGATACATCAGGGCTTATGTTAGTTGCGAAGACAAACAAAGCCCATGAAATTTTAGCAGATGATTTTAAAATACATGCTATAAAAAGAGAATACATCGCTCTATTATGTGGAGTACTACCGCATAATGAAGCCAAAATTGACGCTCCTATTGGAAGAGATGAAACAAATCGAAAAAAAATGACAGTGACTGCCAAGAATTCTAAAGAAGCCATTACTCATCTAAAAGTAATAAAAAGATACCAAAATAATACTCTAGTATCTCTTCATTTAGAAACAGGAAGAACGCATCAAATCAGAGTACATATGAAATATATTGGTTATCCAGTGTTTAATGATCCGGTCTACGGAAGTCAAAAAATAAAAGAAGTCGGACAATTTCTGCATTCAAAAACAATTGATTTTGTCCATCCTATTACAAAAGAATCCTTGCATTTTGAAAATGAACTTCCAAACTTTTTTAAAAAATATTTGAATGATTTAGAATAGGCATAATATTAAAATAGTAGAAAATGTATACACATTTAAAAAAAAGTAAGGAATACTACATAAATGATACCTTCCAAGAAGATTTTTGATATGATAAATGAGTAAATAAGAAAATATCATTAGAAATAAAGAGATAAAAAAAGAAAAAAATAAAATACTAGAAATAATAAAATAATAACAAAGAGCCAGAAGTAATAAAAGATTACTAATGTAAATAAACACAAAATCATTGTCTATTTTATTTTCTAAAATAATTTTCTTCATTGGAAATAAAAGAAGCAGGTGAGTAAAAATAAAACCAACGATTAAATAAAAATTTAACATAAATCACCTCTTTACTAAAAATATGAAATATACTAAAATAATAGTACTAAAAGGAGATGTAAAAATGAATACAATCACCATTACTAAAAAAGATGAAGTCGTAATGCGTTTAGTGCACTATTTTATTACGGAAGAAAACTATACTCCCATTATAGTAAATGGAGTAAAAGATGAAGTATGGTTAGAAAATAGTGAAGCCAAATATAAAATTGTTCGAATCAATTCTAATTATATTCACAATGAAGAACAATTTAAAACAGATCTTTTTAAAATTAGAAATGTCATGCGTCAAATTAAGAAAAAAACAGTATCTCTTTCTATGAATACGTTTAATATATTTTTAGATGTCAATGAAGATGTAAAAGTAGAAGACGATAAACATATTAAGTCGGTAATTGTAAAAGATATAAGCAATGATGAAACTAACAAAATAAAAAAATTTTTTCCAGATATTGAAAATAAATTATTGAAAGACACTAAAGGCTTAGATTTAATCATCAATGTTACAGAAGATATTAATGCAAAAACAGAAAAAAATAATCGTATTTACGAAGCAACATTTAAACCCAAGAAAATAATTATTACCTATCTTTTAATGGCATTATGTGTATTTTTATTCTTTTTAAGTTTTATGATTGGCAAAGGGAACCTAGATTCTTATACGTTGTATAAATTAGGTGCTGTAAGTGGTTCTGCTATCCAAAATGGTCAAATATGGCGATTACTTACAGGAACATTTTTACATGCAGGATTAATACATTTATTAGTTAATATTTATTCTTTATGTATTATCGGAATGCAACTTGAAAACTTTATTGGCAAAAAGAAATTCTTAACTATTTATTTAGTAAGTGCCATTAGTGGAAGCCTTATGTCCTCTTTATTTACTACTGGAGTTTCTGTAGGAGCAAGTGGTGCAATATTTGGCCTTCTTGGTAGCATGTTATATTTTGGATACCATTATCGCTTATATTTAGGAAATGTTTTGCGTGCTCAAATAGTACCTTTAATCATCATGAATTTATTTTTAGGATTTATGTTGCCAGGAATTGATAATGCTGCTCATATTGGAGGATTAATTGGGGGTTATTTAACTACAATGGCGGTGGGGATTGTAGGAAAATCTACCAAAATGGACCAAATTAATGGTTATATTGTACTTGTGATTTATCTTGCTTTCTTAAGCATAATGTTGTTTAGATAAGAAAAGAAAAACTTCTATGAAAAAATTAGAAGTTTTTTTGAAATATTTTGTCGAATTGATTGAAAATAGTATTTAAATTTATATAATAAAGACTCGTGTTACGCAAGTTGTAGCGCCTTACTACTTTAATTCTTACAAGTACAAGCGACAAGATTTTTTGATCAGGGATTTTGGATGCGTAGGAGACGAGGAGTTATGAGTAAGAATATTATTCATAGTAATTATGTTTATCGTTGTTATACTTCGATGAATATAAAAAATAGACGAATACCAAACACCATAGATTTTACTTGATATTCGGTATAGCGTCTCAAACAAAAACGTAAGGCGTTATCTATTTGGTAACACTTACATTTATAGTTTACTAAAC
>CAMYTM010000052.1 GCA_947297555.1 uncultured Mycoplasmatota bacterium
AGCAAACTAAAAGCGATATATTTTTTCTAATATATCACTTTGTCAACAATCTGAACTACTTCTGAAGAAGTAGTTGTTTTTTATTTATTATTTTCATTGATATTCTACTTTTCTTTTATAAATTTACTAAATTTTGATTAGTGTATTTTTTCCTATTCCTCATTTTTTTATTTTTGATGAAATAAAAAAAGAAAGTTTATATTCTGTTTATTTCTTATTAAATATAAACTCTCTTTGAATAATAAAATTAACGATAAAAATAAAAGTATCTACGATAATTTTTAATGCTACCGGATTTAGCGGAATTACTTTGCAAATCCATGATACGGCAAAAGCAGAAACCCACATTTGAACAAATACTAATATAAAATATTTTACGATAGACCATTTGTTCATCTTTTTAAATACTAATTTTGCATTGATAAAATAGTTATAAGCAGATGATAGTGTTCTTGCTGTCACAGTTGCGGCTATGATTGGATAAAGAATTCCTAACTTGTTATAAGCAATTAAAAATAAAGAAAATAAGAAAATATCAATAAAAAAACTAGAAAGTGCCACGATAATATATTTTATAAATAGTTTATAAATCATAATAGAATCTTTAATAGGGTTAAAGTGACTTGTCCGATTTTCTTCAATATAAATTGTTTTTATAGGTACTTCTACAATAGGAATATCTTCTGTTTTGCAACCAATTAATACATTGGTTTCGTATTCATATCTTTCCCCACTAATGCTAAGCATTGCCTCAGCAACCTTTTGGCTCATTCCTCTTAATCCCGTTTGAGTATCAGAAATAGTTAATCCTACAAAAATTTTAAATATATTTCGAGTGATTTTATTTCCATAACGTGATTTAAAAGGAACATTTTCACTCTCAAAGTTTCTTGTTCCAAGAATTAGGGAATTGGGATTGTTTATTGTTTCTTCGTAAATTTTCGTAATATCTTTAATGCTATGTTGGCCATCACAATCTGCCGTGATGATTGCTTTACAGTCAGGATAGTTGTTCAAAATAAAGTTTAAGCCATTTTTTATTCCTCTACCCTTCCCATAATTTTTATAATGTTTTACAATTGGGTATTTTTTTTCTAGTTTTTTGAAATATGCTTCATGCTCTTTACTACATCCATCATCTATTAATACAATATTTTGATACTTTTTACCAAGTTCTTTTATAAAATTGTCCATGATTTTTTCATCTGGATTGTAACATGGAATTAGTATAACAGCCTCTTTATTCATTTGGATTTGCTCCCTCTTTAATTCCTTTAATGTTCATAAGTTTCCATTCGTTGTTTACTTTAATAAAGGATAATGTATCGTGCATACTATCTGTTTGATTTTTTCCACTAACTATCATGTTTTTTTCTAGATACACTTCACAAGAGAACGCAGAATCACCATACATGATAAAGTTTTCAATACGAACATTAGAAAATGGGGGATTTTTTAAGGTATGTTTAGAGGTGAATGTAATATCAACATTGTGGGCCCAGTTATAGGCTTTTTTATACATATCTGTTCCTTCTACTAAATAGGTTTTAAATGTTTGGAATCCGTAGTTTCCTCCTTGTAAATCTTGGCTTAAAAATAAACTCCAATTTTTAGCAATGGTTTCAATATCTAAGTTGCCAATTATAGGTTTTGCTTGTTCATAAGTATCTAATTTCATTGTTTCTTCATAAGTATAGTGAATGCCATCCTGTTTTAATTCAACTTTTTCTCCCTTAAAGTTTTCGACTTCAATAGTTTTAGCAGGCTGTTCTAAATTTTTAATTTCATAGGTTACCATTTTTGGCATGGAATCATTATAGTACATAAACTCTAAGTTTGGCATTTGCTCTTCTTTTGTAGGGTTTTCATAAACTTCACCATCTATGAATAGTTTGTAGTTACTCGGTATTTTAATTTCATAGTAGATAAGTCCATTTTCTAAATGGGGAAATATTTCCACTACATCAAATTTTTCGTATTGGAGTAGTCCTAAGCAACTGGTTTCGCCAAGGGACTTTAGTTTGATCGTAAATACAACTCTGCCGTCTAAGTATGCATCATAAATAGTACCTTCTGTATTTACAAATTTGTAGTCCTCTCTTTTTGTCATCTCTTGATAAGTTGCTAGTAAATTCGTACTTTGGTTTGCTTGCTCTAAATAACCTTGTAATTCTTTTTTATCTAAATCATGAATGGTATTTAGAAGTAGTGGTTCTAATAGGTTACGTTCATATTTTTTTAAATTGCTATAAACATATATTAAAAAGATACTGGCTAAAAGGAATAATAGTAGGGTGTAGATAAGTAAACTTTTTTTGTAAATAGATTTTTTCTTGGGCATGATTAGTTCTCCTCCTTTACTACAAAAGCAGTTGGAAGTCGCCATGAGGAATTAGAATAATAGAAAGTTACACTCGTCATTAAGTAATTATCTTTATAGTACATCGTCGATGAACTTCCTCCGTCTAAGTTAGCCGCATTTATAGCACCGTATTCATCCATTATCTCAATAAGGTCACTCGCCGTTGCTCCTAAGTGTCCATTTTTTCCACGTCCATCTGTAACTAAGAATAGAACAGAACCATCTTTTCTTTGGCCAATGGCTGTTCTTGGATTTGCCCCACTTCCTAGTCCGTTTAATTCTCTTTTTTCTCCATTCACAATTAGTTTTACAAAATGGTTATTTTTATCGCTTGCTTCCTCTTGAAAGGCAATTGCATCACGAATATGTTCGTCTTTGATGATTTGTTCTACTTGAGATTTGTTTTTTCCCTCAAGGCTTATAATTCTTAATATATTATTCGTATCAAATCCGATTAAGTATAGTCCTGTATAACCAAGAGAAATATCTTGTATTTCTCCATTGCTAACTGTAACCCCCAGAGGTCTTCCTCCTTTGTTCGCATCGGATTTATATAGTCCTCCATTTATTCCTGCAATAGCATTGTTTTTTTTGACTAATTTATCTAGTTCTTCACCATACTCACCCCATGGATAAGTCGTTGCGATGCTTATTTTAGAAGGATCATTTACGATCATCATTTTTCCAGAGAAGTTATTTCCCACGATGTCGTGAATTTCAATTAATTCTTTGTCACTTTCAAAACTACTAACAGGAATATCAATTAAATCAGTATCTACTTCACTGTCTAAATCTTTTAAAGAGTTTTTAGATACAATAGCATTAATTTCTTGTTCATTTAGAACAAGAGAGGCTAAAAATTTTAATTGTCCCGTTTCTAAAATGGTTGTAACAAAAAGTTCCCTAGCGGAACTAGAAGGTCCATTTACAAATAATTGCACTGTTAAATAAAGTGTAATGATTAAAATAACTACAAAAATTCCGATAAAAGAAAATACTTTTCCTATTGTTTTTAGTACTTTTTTGGCTACCATATTTTACCACCTACTACGTATATACGCCATCACGTATTTTTATATATCAAATATAGCATATTTTTATTTTTATTAAAAGGTTTGTTTATTGTTTTTGAAAGTTTTGGTTTGTTTTATCGAAAGTGTTGCGTTACAAAAACTACTATTATAATACAAACTCGTGTTATCAAATTAGTAGCGCTTACTTTCATTTATTTTACTATTTATAAGAAGTTTTATTTTTGGAAAATTTGAAAAGTGAATATTAAGATATAAAAAGAAAATTATAGTGTACTTTTTATCTTTGCCTAGAAATAAATATTATGTTAAATTTTAGTTTTTCTAAAATTAACGTAAAAAGATACTACTATAATTTTATAGTAGTATAGCGTAATCTAAATCATTTTGGATTATGAAGTACGTAATAACGCTTTCACGTTTATATGACTAGTATTCTTTTTTTAACTTCTGATTTAAAAAATTTACTACATCTATTTCTTTATCCTTTTGTCTTACTTTATTACAAGACAAATTGTTGATAAGGACTTCTCCTGTAAATAAGTCATAAGTTACTTCACAACAATCTTCAATGTTGATAACTTCGTTCTTTAAGTGGATATCTGGAAAAGAAAAATACAAAGCAAGTTCATTGCCAATATTTGCTTTTTCTACTTTATAGAAACGCCCACAATAAATACACAAATGTTTACTATGAGGTGTATAAGCAAATTCCCCATTATCTGTATGCCTACCATTACAATTAGGGCACTGGCTAGTTTCTAGTTCTATATGATTTAGTTTAGATAGCATTAAGCCACCATAATCTTTTAAGTCAATTATACTATTTTCAATTTTCAAAATTCCTTTACATTCTTCTCCATTCATAAATATAGAAACATTGGTACTTTCATTTAAGTTTGGATAAATAATTTTCAGACTTTTTATTTCTTCTGGAGTCATTTCTACCATGTTTTCATATCTTTCTTTGTACTTACAATCACAAAGTGCTGGAGCAATTCCATTATTTTCTGTTGCTTTTGTTTTATGAGTTAGACACCAATAATTTAGTCCATTGTTCTTATCATTTTTTTTAATATTACAAGTCATGATTACACTTCCTTTTTTTCATTATAGCAAAAAAAAGAAAAAACACTTGTTGTTCTTCGCAGGTTCAAACTTTTTGTTCTTTAACAATTAGATAACGACGATTCTCTCGTTCATTTCATAATCAATCTATTTTTTATTTCAGTCACTAGCCAGTAAATGTCCTCAAGAGTGAGCGACACTCTATCTTCATCTACCTTCTGTTACTAAAGAAGACTTGCACTTCCAAATTTCACACGCTTAGGAATAAAATATTTACCTTATCTAAAGGAATCGAACCTTTCTATGCAGATTTGTGCTACTTTAACCAAATTCTAACCTTATAACGTATCACTACGTTTCAACTGCACATGACTTATTTTCGCATTCTTTTTCTCTCTCTGGTTGCGAAGCCAGTAAGAAAAAAAGTGAATCTTTCTGTTTTCTACCAGAAAAGTTTATGATGATCACGGTTAGGTTTGTACCTTATAGACCAAATTATGAAACGGCTAATTCTTTTTTCCTACTTCGTAGGTTCAAGAAAAAATATTACTATTTTCTCTAACTCAATCCCTTTAAAAATCGCTCTTTAAAGTAATAAGTACAAGACATTACCCATCCAAAGTTGCTTCCTTTGTTTTTCATATGGTTCTGTTATCTAATTATCAAAGAACAATAAGTACTATTCATTTTAGCATATCATCTGTTGTTGTCAATTCTTTTTACTTTATTTTATGCAAGACTTTTGCATAATGTTACATCTTTCTCCTTTTTTTAGAAAAACATGTTATACTTTTTATAGTGATGAATATGCAAGAATATCTAAATCTATTTATTGATTCTGAATATCCAAAATTCATTGATAAGTACTTATCAACAAAGACAATGAAAAGGCTTAAAAATATCAGTCAATTTTGTGGTTGTGATTATACTCATTTATACAGTCCTTTATTTTTTTATTCTAGATATATACATAGTTTAGTAGTGGCTCATATGACATGGCAT
>CAMYTM010000053.1 GCA_947297555.1 uncultured Mycoplasmatota bacterium
GCTCTCCTTCTTTTTTATGTACCATTAATTCTTGTTGAAAACGTCCCGTAACCCCTAAACTAGAAGTATAACTTTTTATTGTGGTACCACCAAGTTCCATGGCTCTTTTAATAATCTTAGCAGAACTTTCTACTATATTTTTAGCATCACTTTCTGTAATCTCACATCCTTTTTTAAAAGGATAAATCCCAGATGCAAACAAAACTTCATTCGCATAGATATTGCCAAGACCACTAATAATCGTTTGGTCTAAAAGAAGAGTTTTAATGGCAATACTTTTATTTTGAAATTTTTCTAAAAGATAAGCACTTGTTAATTCCTTTTCTCCTGGTTCAAAGCCTTGTTTTTGAATCGCTTTATTTGTATCTAGTTCTTCTTTTTTTATTAAATTCATTCGCCCGAATTTACGAGTATCATGATACCTTAAATCTGTATTATCTTGAAATGTAAAAATGACATGCTCATGCTTCTCTATTTCTTCATTTTCTCTTTTCAAGAAAAATTTACCTTCCATACGTAGATGACTTAGCAAATAATGGTCCTCTAGTTCAAAAATCAACCATTTTCCTCGTCTTTTAATATCTATAAATTCATTATTTTTTAACACACCTTTAAATTCATGTATATCGGACTCAATCATTTTTTCATAAAGTACTTGAACATTTTTAATTTTTTTATATAAAATTTGTTTTTTCAATGTATTTCGTACGGTTTCTACTTCTGCTATTTCTGGCACTTTTAATACTCCTCACTTAAATATTCTTCTAATATTTTATGATTATCCATTATAGAATGGGCTATTTCCTTATTTCCAACAAAACGAATATGCCATGGTTCATAGTTATATTTGGTTATTTTTTCTTTTCCTTTTGGATAACGAAGAATAAATCCAAAATTTGCACAATTATCTTTTAAAAAATAATAAAAATCATCTAGTCGTTCGTCAAAACCAGATAGCCACTCATCTTCTTTTTTTAAACAAATATCAATGGCTAGTCCTAATTCATGTTCACTAAAACCTGGCTTAGCAACATGTTCTCTTACATATTCGCTTCCTTCTTCTTGTTCTATTTTTTGATAAATTTTTTCTTGCAATTCTTTACTACGATAAGCACTTTCTACTTCAGCATCATAGCCATTTTCATATAGAAATTTTTTAAACACTTGCCAAGAAAGATAGGTATTTTCTTCCATATTGCTATCATTTACGCATTTCGAATACTTAGAATGATACTCTACTATTTTGTAATTACAAGGGTATTGTATTGCAAAATCCCTATTTACTAAACATAAATATTTATGGCAAGAAGAAATAAGCCAATCAAAAAGATAACTTTCACCTTCTATTTCTGGATGAAATTGCACACCTAGTAATAAACTTCCATTTTTCGTGTATTCGATTGTTTCATAGACGCCATCCTCTGATACAGCACTTACTTTTAAATAATGGGGAACTCTTGCTATAGCCATTCCATGCAAACTTACGACATTTAAAGTATCTTTCTTTACAATTTCATAAAGTAAACTATTATTCTCTATCTTTATTTTATGTCTTGCTTTTATGATAGAATCTTCTTCCTTTGTAACTACATGAAAATGAATATTTCCTTCTTCTAATTTTTTTAAATACGGATTTTTCTCTTTATTGGCATCATAAGTTTCTTGATATGTTTTAGAAGAATCTGTTTCTTGTTCTTCATATACACTTAGAGCAGTAGCAAGTACTTGAGCACCTCAACAAATTCGTAAAAAAGGCTGAGGATTTTGTATCGCATCTTTTATAATCGGGATATACTCCTTTAAGATTTTATTTCCACCAGGCCATAAATAACCATCGCAGATAGAAAAAAATGATTCTACGTCTCCTAGAATACCAATAGGAATACCTCCACTTTTTTCAATTTTCTCACTATACATAGATACAAAATTTGCTTTATCTTGATAAGGATCAGTTTCATGATAAATAAATGTAGGCACAATTCCTATTACTGGTTTTTTCTTAAACATAATTTTTCTCCTTTTTCATTACTATTTTCTTTATTTATCATTTTTACTAATTTATCAAATTCGATAAAATTCTTTTTATAAGGAACATGAATAAAAATAACTTTAGTATGCTTTCTTACACTATTTAAATATTTTAAAACATGATAATAAGCATAGTTACAATAAGATGTTCCTGGATTTCTACTTATTTTATAAGATATCTGATTTTCCTTAAAAAAACACATTAGTTCTTCTAATAAGAAATTTGTTTCTAAAATATTCTGCTTTTGTTTACACATTATTTCTATACTTAATTGTTTTAATAATGGCTTTTGACCAAACATAATAACATAATCATATTCTTTTTTAAACACCCTTTTGATTTCACTCTTAATCGTCGAATAGTCATTTGTAAAAAGAAATTTGGAATAAACATTCGATATCATTTCTAACAAAATAGCCGAACTATTTTCAATATTTCTAGAAGGAATTTTAAATCCTGTAAACAAAATTCTATTTTGTCTCATACCAATCCTTACCGTAATCACTGCTCACTTTAAGTGGAACAGATAACTTAATAGCATTTGTCATTTTTTCAGTCACTATTTTAGTAACAATTTCTTTTTCGCTTTCTAATAAATCGATAATCAACTCATCATGAACTTGAATTACTAATTTACTTTTAATATTTTGATGCTCAAACTCATCATATATTTCTATCATCGCTTTTTTAATGATATCCGCACTAGTTCCTTGAATAGGTGTATTTAATGCAATCCTTTCTCCGGCTTGTCGTACCATATAATTGCTAGCATTTAACTCTTCAATTACTCTTTTTCGATTAAACAATGTTTTAACAGAACCATTTTTATAGGCTTCAGCAACAATTTCATCCATATAGTTTTTTACACCTGGATAAAGTTCATAATACTTTTCAATAAAATGTTTGGCTTCACTCGCACTAATTTCTAAATTTTCTCCTAAACCAAATCCACTGATTCCATAAACAATGCCAAAAATAACGGCTTTAGCGGTAGAGCGCATTTGTTTTGTAACAGCAATTTCTGGTATACCATGTATATCTGCAGCAACTTTAGTATGAATGTCAATATTACTATTAAAAGCATCAATTAATTCTTGACATTTAGAAATATGAGCAAGTATACGAAGTTCTATTTGAGAATAATCAGCACTTAAAAAACAATCATTGGTAGGCAAAAAGGCTTTTCTTATTTTTCTTCCCCCTTCGTCTCGTACAGGAATATTCTGAATATTAGGTTCTACCGAAGAAAGCCTACCTGTTCTAGTTAAAGTTTGTTTAAAAATAGTATGGACTTTACCATCCTCCTGAATGAAGTTTTCTAGTCCTTCTACATAAGTAGAATAGATTTTAGAAATATTACGATATTCTAATACTTTTTCAATTACTGGATGACTTCCTAGTAATTTGTGCATGACTTTTACATCTGTTTTATATCCTTTTTGGGTTTTAACTCCACCTGGTAATCCTAATTTTAAAAACAAAATCTCCCCTAATTGTTTAGTACTTGCTATATTAAATTCTTCTCCCACTAAATTATAAATATCATTAGATACACGATCAATTTTTACTTTTAATTCACCCTTCATTTCTTCTAGAATTTGTTTATCTAATTTTACTCCAGTAAGTTCCATATCAGCAAGCACGCTTAAAAGTGGCATTTCGATAGACTTATATAAATCATACATTTCTTCTCTTTTTAATTCTATAATAAATTTTTCGGTTGTTGATAAAATGAATTTACTTTTTAATAGCATATCTTGTTTTACTTTTTCTAATTCGTAATTATTTTTTGCAATTGTATCTTCATATAAATCAACATCATAACCATCTGGCTTCATAAGATAGGATAAATCATCTTTAATAGTATAATTTAAAAGATAAGAAGATAACATTAAATCCTCTTCAACTTTAGGTGCCTTCTCTCCTATTTTATGAAGAGCCACTATGTTTTTCTTTTGATCAAAAGTATATATCGTTTTTCCATTCAGACAAAGAAGCACCTCTTTTATCAAATCTTTTTTTATAAAATAAGTATTATTTTTATCTGCAATAGCCATGCCCAAAATATTCCCAATATGATAATTAGCATTATCTATTTCAATATAATAAGAAATTCTATCATCTAATTCTATTTCTTCTACATTCTTTACTTCTATATAATTTTCTATAACAGGGGAAGATTCCTTTTTATTCATTTTCTTTAAAAAAGAATAAAACTCTAATTCTTCATATAAAGAATATAATACATCTCCAGTAGCGGATTCTCCTTCATATTTTAAATCCTCTAAAGATTCAATTTCTAAAGGAACTTCATTATAGATAGTTGCTATTTCTTTACTAATGAAAGCCATTTCTTTATCTAACAATAGTTTTTCTTTCAATTTTCCTTTAATATCTTCTATGTGCTCATAAATGCCTTCAATTGTTTTATAGGTAGCCAGTAAATTTAAAGCCGTTTTTTCTCCAATCCCTTTTACTCCAGGAATATTATCTGAAGAATCTCCTGCTAGTGCTTTTAAATCGATAACGTTAATAGGTTCTATTTTATATTCTGCAAAAAAAGTAATTGGATTATAACGAACGTGCCCCTTTTGTTTTAATAACTTAATATCTACTTGTTCGTTGATTAATTGTAACAAATCTTTGTCACTAGATACAATTGTAGCAATAAAATTGTCATCTTCTACCACTTTTTTAGAAAGTGTCCCGATGATATCATCTGCTTCATAAGGGGCAAATTCAAAATGACAAATTCCCATAGCATCTAAAATTTTTCTGGCATAAGGCATTTGCTTAATTAAATCATCTGGTGTTTCTTTTCTTCCATCTTTATAAAAAGCATATTTTTCTGCTCTAAAATTTTTACCTACATCAAAAGCAACAGCAATGTATTCTGGATTTTCTTCTTCAATGATTTTATGCATCATAGAAACAAAACCGTATAAGGCATTGGTTGGAAATCCTTTTGAATTTCGCATGATGGTTCCTGAGTATGCTGTAGCATAATAACTCCTAAACAATAAATTGTTTCCATCCACTAATATTAACTTCTTCATTTACTTCCTCCATATATCGCTATATAAATCCATTATAACATGTAATTTTCTAAATAAAAGAAAAAGAACTAGTACTTTTAACAGGTTCTTCATACTTTACTTTGTTTTTTTAATTCTAAATTCAAATGACAAACGTATACTATCCTTAAAAACATTTCTAATGGTATTTTATTGGTATTAGTTTCGTATCTAGAATATTGCTGTTGTGTTATTCCTAACTTATTTGCTAATTCTTTTTGCGTGTATCCCACTTCTGTTCTTATCTTTTTTAAGTTAATATTACTCATTAATACTAATCCTATACGGCTCTTCAATTGTTCCATTTCCACTTTCGTATAAAACACTAGACTTTAAATAAAAAGT
>CAMYTM010000054.1 GCA_947297555.1 uncultured Mycoplasmatota bacterium
GTGTATATATATTAGTGAGGAGGCAAAAATGAAAAAAAATATTATTGTACGACAACAGGATATGAAAGACTGTGGAGTTTGTTGTTTACTTTCTATTATGAAATACTATAATGGTTATGTTCCAATTGAAGTGCTAAGACAAGATACAAAGACGTCTTTGGAGGGGACAACTGCTTATCATCTTGTAAAATCAGCAATCAATTATGGATTTGATGCTTATGGTATGAAATTAGACAATGTAAATGAACTAGAAAATGCCATACTTCCAATAATTGCTCATGTAGAAATGAATAACTTAAATCATTTTGTTGTTGTATATAAAATCGAGAAAAATATGGTAACGGTAATGGATCCTGCTAAAGGAAAGTTGAAAATTTCAAGAAATGATTTCGAATCCATATGGACCAAAAACATCATCACTCTTTATCCTAAATATCAACTACCTAAAATAATTAACAAAAACCATTTGATAGGAATTATAATTGAAATTTTAAAAAAAGAGAAAAAAACAATTTTAAAAATAATTTTTTTAACATCATTACTGACTGTAATTACTATTTTCACAGGTTTTTATTTAAAGATAGGCATTTATTTTGCTAGTGAAAATGAAGGAAAAGAAATCTTATATCATTTATTTTTATTCTTTTTTGGTTTATTTATAATAAAAGAGATGCTTTTTTATTTTCGCAATCACTTTAAAATTTATTTAAACAAAAACTTAGATGGATTTTTATATCACGATTTTTTGAGGCATTTATTTTTGCTTCCTAATTATTTTATTAAAGATAGAACAACAGGAGAAATAATGGTACGAGTAAAAGAACTTGAAAATATTAAAAATGTACTTTCAGAAATTTTAATTACTATTCTTTTAGATTCTATCTTGGCTTTTAGTGTTGGAATTATTCTATGGACTATTAACAAACGGTTGTTTTTACTTCTTTGTTTTATTGTTTTACTATATAGTATTTGTGGAATAATTTCAGGGAAAATCCTTTATAGAGCGGCTTTAAAAGTAAATGAAACAGAAGTGAATTTTCAATCCAATTTGATCGAAAATATAGAATCCTTTATTACATTAAAAAATTTGAATATTATTAAATTAATGTTTCAAAAATTGGAAATTAGTTTGGTGAAGTACTTAAAAAATTCTTATTGTTTAAACAAAAAAATAGTAAATACCAATTCTATTGCTAGTTTTTTAGAAGAGTTATTAAACTTTAGTATTATTTCCTTTGGATTATTAGAAATCATAAGTCATAATTGTAGTTTGATTAATTTGATTACGTTTGAAAGTTTAGTTAGTTTCTTTTTCACCCCATTTAAAACTATTATAAATATCCTTCCAAGTTATAATTATGTAAAAGTAAGTATTACTAAAACAAATGATTTTTATAATATTCCAGAAGAACAGCAAAAAAATGGTTTAGAAACTTTTCGAAATGGAGATATTGTAATTGAAAATTTAAATTTTTCATATAATGATTTTTCTAAAATATTTACAGATTTTTGTTTAAGAATTAAAGAAAAGTCTTGTGTTTTATTCAAAGGAGAAAGTGGTTGTGGGAAAAGCACGCTGTGCCAAATGATAAGTCGTTTATTAGAAACAAACCAAAATGAAATTAGAATAGGAGATACGAATATCAATGATTATGCATTAAATACCATAAGAAAAAATATTACGTATGTAAGTCAAAAAGAGCATTTGCTACAAGATACAATAAGAAATAATATTGTTCTAAATAGAGAAATTGATGAAACAAAGTACAAAGAGGTATTAAATATTTGTGCTATTGAGAGTATTGTTTCTAAAAAACCGCTTCGTTATGAAACTTTTCTAGCAAGTGATTCTAATAATATATCTGGTGGTGAGAAACAACGAATTATTTTAGCAAGAGCGTTATTAAACCCTTTTCAAATTTTAATATTGGATGAAGCATTGAGTGAAGTAAATAATGATTTAGAAATTGATATTATAAGGAAAATAAAAGATTCATTTAAAGATAGAACTATTATATATGTGAGTCATAAAAATCATGATAAATATTTTGATCAAGTTTATAACTTTGAGGCAGCAAAGTGAAAAGATATTTAAAATATAACCTAATAACTTATTTAGAAAAAGACAACAAAAAATATCAATATAGTGGCTTTATAACAGTAATATTACTTACTAGTTTATTTGTCTACTCATTAAAATATGACACTTATAATATTTTGGAAACCACTGCACAAGTTTTATGTGAAGAAGAATGTATTTTACAGTTTTTTTATCCAATAAAGAATGGTTTTAATGCGGAACAAATAAGAATAAATGATAAATATCACGAAATAGAAAACCTTTCTTTTGGAGAAATTACAATAGATACAGCAAATATTGGATATCAAAAAATAACACTAAAAGCAAAAGGATATAAAGGGGAAAATAATAAATTTGTAAAATTACAAATTTATAAAAACAAAGAAAAAATACTTAAAAAAATATTTAAAATAATAAAAGAAAGGTGATATTATGATTTTAAAAGAACAAGAACTGCAAAATATAACAGGAGGAGGACTTTCTTATTCTATTCTAGGAATTATTGGAGCAATTGGTGTATTTATAGCAGGAGTAGTAGATGGAATTCTTCGACCTTTAAAATGTAATTAGGAGATTTTTATGAGATTAGAAGAACAAGAATTATTTCAAATTAAAGGAGGAGCCATTACAGCGACATTTTTTAACTCTATTGCAAGACTTATAAATACTGTACTGGATTTGGGAAGAACTGTTGGTTCTTCCATCAGAAGAATTTATTCTAAAAATTATTGTTAACATTCTTGCTTAAAAAAGTTAAGTAGTATATAATGTGATTAAGAATAAAGGAGGAATACATATGAAGAAAAACAATAAAGGTTTTATTGCTATTTCTTTAATATATTCCTTTTTCTTAGTTTTTTTAATTACTTTATTAATGATTGTTCGTGATTATGCCCATAATCGTATTCTTCTAAATGATGTCAAAATAGAAACACAGGAGTATTTAAATGGACTTGCAGAATTTAATCCTGTATCGTTAGAAAATAGAAATTATGAAGTGAATGAAGAAATAAGATTTGGAAATGAAAACTGGAAAGTATTACAAGATATTGGACCTAATGTAGTATTAGTTTTAAATCGTATCTTGAGTAAAGAAGAGATAGAAAAAACTCTTAGTAATGTTGGGCTTCCTGGATTAAATGCAAATGAAACAATATCGATGTGTAAAAATGGCTATAATCCTGTAATTTGTAATTATCAAGATTCAGTGACATTTAATTATTATACATGGGGAATAAGTATTGTAAAAAAAGTAGTAGAGGATTGGCTTTCTACAGATGCCACTTTACAAAAGGCTATTCAAATTGGAAATTTACAAAGTATGACTTACAGTGATGGAATAAAAAATTACAATTCTTTTATAAGAATTCCAATAGAAAGCGAGTTTTCAATTGTAAATGATGAAGGAATTTGGTATTTAACCAGCAGTTCGAATATGGCTGGTATAAGTTATTTAAAAATTGGATTAAATACAATTAGTTCTCATAATAATTATAAAAGTATAAAACCAGTAATAATGGTTAAAAAAGTAACTACTTAAATAAATTAAGTATTTGACAGATAATAAAACTGAGTAAAAAAACAATAATATAAATTATAATTTTATTAAGTTGCATAGAGGAAATAGGTAATATAATAATAGCACTCATAATTACCATTCCAAAAACTAGACTCATAAATTTTTTATGATGTTTCTTTAAAAAATACAAAGAAACTTTACTTCCTAAATAAAAACCACATATGTCTCCTAAAAAATAACATAGTAAAGGAATACAAAATAAAATGTTTTGAAAATTTAAATTAGCCAGATAAGATTTATATAAAAAATACGGACCTATAATCATCATAATCATAGAACCTGAAATACCTGGTAAAATAGTAAAAAAACCATCAATCATTCCAAAAAAAGCAAATAAAATAAGAAATAAAAGTGTTATTTTAGGATATTCAGTTATCACAGTTACTGGTTGGCTACTTATACAAGAGATAATACAAATAATAACGATTCCAAAGATAAACCAAAAATAATTAGGCTTAATTTTTTCTGCTTTAATTAAATCAGGAATTGAAAATAATACGAGTCCGCTAAATAAAATGAGTGTACTATTAGGAATAAAATAAAACAAAAGTTCAACAATTCTTGCAAAAGTAATTGTTCCTAAAAAAATGCCAAGTATTAAAAAAAGTAAAAGGATTTTATTTTCTTTTTTCTTAAAATTTGTGATGGCTAAAGAAACTTGTTCATATTTTTTCATAAGTACTAAAATAGTTCCACCGCTAATTCCAGGAATAAGACTTACAACTCCTACTAAAAAACCTGTAAAAAAAATCATATATTTCACCAATTCATATTATGTTTTATTGTACTTAAAAAGAACATATGATAAAATAGAAGATATAAGGAGGTAAACATTATGACAAAGTGGATTATCATTGGAATTGTAGTAGCAATTGTTTTAATTCTGTTATACGGAGTTTCTATTTACAATAAATTAGTAGTTTTAAGAAATAGAGTCCGTGATCAATGGGCACAAATTGATGTACAATTAAAAAGAAGATTCGATTTAATCCCAAATTTAGTAGAAACAGTAAAAGGATATGCCAAGCATGAAAGTGAAACTTTAGAGCAGGTTATAAAAGCTAGAAATACATTTTTAAATGCATCAACACCTGAGGCAGAAATGGCCGCTGATGGAGAATTAACAAAAGCAATGACAAAATTGTTTGCTTTAGCAGAGAGTTATCCTGATTTAAAAGCGAATACTAATTTTACTGATTTACAAAAAGAACTAGGTGAGACAGAAGATAAAATTGCAAGTAGTAGACAATTTTACAATGATACAGTTTTAACGTATAATAACAAAATAGAAGTTGTACCAAGTAATATTGTTGCTTCTATGTTTCACTTTAAAAAGGAAACGTTCTTTGAAGCAACTGAAAAAGAAAGAGAAAATGTACAAGTTAAATTTTAAGCCTAGGCTTAAATTTTTCTTTTAAAGAGGGAGAAAAAGATGAGAAAAATTATAATAGTCATATTTTCTTTGTTTTTAATTATTCCGTTATTTGTCGATGCCAATACAGTAGACTATAAAATCAAAAATTACTATGTTAATGCTGATATTTTAGAAAATGGAGATTTAGAAGTTACAGAACTTATTGTTTTAAAAGGAAGTTTTAATGGTTATATTAGAGATATTATTTATCAAAATAAAAACCTCGGAAGTACAGGATTTGAGAATAATCAGATTTATAATGCAAGTGGAATTGATATAATAGATGTCTCTGCTAAAAAAGTAAATCAAGTTTCTTTGGAAACATTAAAAGATACAGACTTTACAAGGTTAGATAAAGGAAAAGCAAATAAT
>CAMYTM010000055.1 GCA_947297555.1 uncultured Mycoplasmatota bacterium
GAAACAAATTTTGATAATAATAATTTAAAGTATGATATATTTTATAATCTAATGTATATAAAAACATAATAAAACACCTTTCGCTTCCTTATTATACAAATTCATAAGTTGTTTTGTAAATCTTTTTATGTTAAAATGATTAAGAATAGAGGGTGTTTCTAGTGGCAAATATAGATGAACATTTTAAAGTGAATTATACTAATGCGAAGGCAAAAGATAATGCTATTTTTAAAGGTGAAAAATATCGTATTACCTTATTAAGTGAAAGGCTTATACGATTCGAATACAGTGAAGAAGGCATTTTTTATGATGGACTTACTGAAAGAGTCATCAACCGTAATTTCATAACCCCTGAATATCAAGTAAAAGAAGATAATAAGTACTTAGAAATATCTACAAAATATTTTAAACTTACCTATGCCAAAGAAAAACCTTTCATAGCAAGCAAGATGGCTCCTGATGCCAATTTAAAAGTGTTACTTCAAAACACAGATAAAATGTGGTATTTTAATCATCCTGAAGCAAGAAACTTTAGAGGAACTGCAATGAGTTTAGATGAAAATAGTGCTAAAACGGGTCTTTATAAAGGACTTTATTCAACAGATGGATTTGCTTCTATGGATGATTCCGCTTCTTTATTATTGAATGAAAATGGTACTCTTACCCCCCCAACTATCAAAAGAGTAGATACGTATCTCTTTATATATAGAAGAGATTTTGGACTTTGTTTGAGAGATTATTTTACTCTTACAGGAAGGCCTAGTTTAATTCCAAGATATGCACTTGGAATTTGGTGGAATAAAAATGAAATTTATAGTTTTGAAGATTTAAAAAAATTATTAACAAATTTTGCACGTAATCGTATTCCTTATTCTGTTTTATTACTAGGAAATAACTGGCACGTCAAAACGGATCTTCCTAATACTGGATATACATTTAATAAATCCTTATTTCCAAATTCAGAAGAATTTGTAACCTATATGCACGAACGTGGTGTACGTGTCGGTTTAGCAATTGACCCTAGTGAAGGGATTAGCAAAGAAGAACCTGGTTATGAAACAATTAAAGAGCATCTAAATATAGTAGAAAATAAAAATATTCCATTTAATGTGTTTAATACAAGTATTTTAATGGAATACTTTCATGAATTAATTGAGCCTTTAAACAATATAGGAATAGACTTTTTCTTCTTGGATTATTACAATAAAAAGGACTTAAATACATTAAAAGCACTTAACTATTATCATTTCAATGATTATAAAAAATACGCAACCAGAAGAGGAATGATTTTATCAAGAAACTCTTTAGTAGCACCTCACAGAACACCAGTTCATTATTCTGGTAGAACAACGGTAAGTTGGGATACATTGCGTTTTTTGCCTTTCTTTAATTCGACTGCTAGTAATATTGGGGTATCTTGGTGGAGTCACGATGTTGGAGGATATAAAGATGGAATAGAAGATAGTGAATTATATTTACGCTTCGTGGAATTAGCAACTTTTTCTCCCATATTCCGTTTTAGTGCTCAGCATGGCCATTATTACAAACGTGAACCATGGAGATGGGATATAAAGACATTAAATATTGTAAGAGACTATTGTATATTAAGACATCGTTTAATTCCTTATCTTTATGCAGAAGGGTACAAATATCATAAAACGGGGCTTCCATTAATTCAGCCTTTATATTACCAAAACCCAGAAGTATATGATGAACCTTTATATAAAAATGAGTATTATTTTGGTGGAGAGTTGTTTGTAGCACCGATTACTGTAAAAAAAGACAATATTATGAACCGTGCTATTGAAAAAATTTTTTTACCAAATGGCATTTGGTATGATTTTAAAACGGGAAAAAAATTCCCAGGAGATAAACGTTATGTCACTTTCTATAAAGATGAAGACTATCCAGTATTTGCACGTGCTGGAAGTATTATTCCTCTTGCAGATTTAGAAGAAAATATTAATGTAACCAATCCTCCTAAAAAAATGGAAATTCATGTTTTTCCTGGAAGAAGTAGTACATATAAACTTTATGAAGATGATGGATATTCTTCTTTATTTGAACAAGGATTTTACATTATGACATATATAGATTATAACTATTTACAAAACAATTATACTTTAATTATACGTCCCGTAGAAGGAAAAACGGGTATTATACCTGAAAAAAGAGACTATAAAATAAGATTTAGAAATACGAGAGAAGCAGATGATGTAATTACGTATGTTGGAAAAGATGTTGTAATTACCAATAATTACGTAGAAGATAATGATTTTATTGTAGAAGTAAAAGAAGTGCCAACGACAAGTCAATTGACAATAAATTGTAAAGGTAAAGATATTGAAATTGATGCTGTTCGTATTATTAATGAAGAAGTAGACTCAATTATTAGTGACTTGCAAATTGAGACAAGATTAAAAGATAAAATTGCCAATATATTCTTCAGTGAAGTAGATATTAAGAAAAAACGTATTCAAATTCGTAAACTAAAAAAAGATGGTTTAGAATCAATTTTTATTCGAATGTTTTTAAAACTTTTAGAATATATTAAAGAAATTTAAATGTAAAGGCAAAGTTTACTACATCGATAAATAATTATAAAAGTACTATTTTGCTATATTTTAGATATAGTGAATAGTGCTTTTTTATATGATTATATCGGAAAACAATAAAACTATTCTGACTTAAAAAAGAAAGAGGCATAAAATAGAAAACAAATATGCCAAAAATTGTAAACAAGGACTTATATTTATTTTACGATTAAAAGAGGAAGTGTTAAAATAAGCCTAAGTTTTGAGGTGATACTATGCATATTTTAGTCGTTGATGATGAAATAGAAATTGCAGATTTAATAGAAATTTATTTACAAAATGAAAACTACATTGTGCATAAGTTTTATGAGAGTAAAACGATATTAGATTTCTTAGAAACAAATCCTATAGATCTTGCAATATTAGACGTCATGATTCCAGAAAAAGATGGATTTTCCCTTTGTAAAGAAATAAGAAAAAAATACACATTCCCAATTATTTTTGCAACAGCAAAAGTAGAAGACTTAGATAAGATTAGTGGACTTACTATAGGAGCAGACGATTACGTTACCAAACCATTTGAACCTTTAGAACTTGTTGCGCGTGTTAAAGCCCAACTTCGTCGATATAAAAATTATAACCAACCAGAAGAGAAAAACAAAATTGATTTTCGTAATATTCTAATGAATAAAGATACACATGAATTTTATTTTAGAGAAAAGAAGATAGAACTTACACCAATCGAATTTGAAATTTTATGGTATTTAGTTGAAAATAGGGGAAAGGTCGTGACAACTGATGAGTTATTTCGGTATGTTTGGAAAGAAGAATACTACGAAAAAGATAACAATACCATTATGGTTCATATTAGACATTTAAGGGAAAAAATGAAGGATACTAGCAAAGATCCAAAATACATAAAAACCATCTGGGGAGTGGGGTATAAAATTGAAAAATAAAGAAAAAAGAAAGAATGCGCTTCTAAAAAAAACTTATACTAAATTTACGATAAAAATTATAATATGGACGTTTACAGTACCTTTATTTTTTATCTTACTTGTTGAAATCATTAATACTTTAGACTTTCAATGGTTATATGATGTTTCATGGGAGAAATATTATCAACTTACACGTCTTTTTATGACTATTACTTCAGGTGCTCCACTCTTTTTAATCATTTTTATTGTTTGGATTGTGGGCGTTTTTCTCTTTTTATATCAACTATTAAAAAAAGTATTTTCTTATACGGAAGCCATATTTGATGCTTCTAATGAGTCATTAGATAAAAGTATAGATTATATTAAATTACCTACTGAATTAGAGTCTTTTGAGCGCCAAATGAATCATTTAAAAAAGGAAAATGAAAAAAATGAAAGACTCGCAAGAGAAAATGAACAAAAGAAAAATGATTTAGTAGTGTATTTAGCCCATGATTTAAAAACTCCTCTCACTTCAATGATTGGCTATCTTTCTTTATTAGAAGAAATGAAAGACATGCCACTAAAACAAAGAGAAAAATATGTGGGGATAGCCCTTGAAAAATCATATCGTTTAGAAGATTTAATCAATGAATTATTTGATATTGCGAGATTTAATTCTGAAACGATAGTGTTAGAAAAAGAAGAAATTCATTTAAGAAGAATGCTAGAGCAACTCATAGATGATTTTTATCCTATTTTAAAAGAAAATGAAAAAAAGATAAAATTAGAGATGAAAGAAGAAATTCTTCTTTATGGAGATTCTGATAAACTTGCTCGTGTATTTGGTAATCTTATAAAGAATGCATGCTTTTATAGTACAGATGAATTAATCACAATAAATGTAGAAAAAAAGAGTAACGTGGTTTGTTTAACCTTTATCAATAAAGGAAAACAAATTGCAAAAGAAAAACTAAAACGCATTTTTGAAAAATTTTATCGAATAGATTCTTCACGTACAACGAAAACGGGTGGAAGTGGATTAGGACTTGCAATCTCTAAAGAAATTGTAGAATTACACGGTGGGAATATCTCAGTTACAAGTGATGAAATCTTTACCAAATTTTATGTAGAACTACCGATTAAAAATCTTAAGTAAATCTTAAGGTTTTTTTAAGTGTTATTTAAAAAATATTTTCTACTTTTTATATAAAATGAATTTAAATTCTAAAATTATTTAGAATTTAGGAGGTTTTTTATAATGGTACACAAGAGAATAACAGAACGATTTCCGCTTTTAATTCCTATTCGAACTTGGCAAAGAAATTTGTTTTACTATAGTAAAATGCTTTTTGATCAACATACCTATGCAACCCAAAAGAAAGAAGCATTACTTCCCTTTGAAGTAGTAAAAGAAAAAGTAAAAATGGTAAATACAGCAAGTGGTTATGCTATAAAATACCAAGAAAATAAAGTGCACAACTTAAAAATTATAAGTAAGACGATGAATCATATCCGTATTTATCCTGGAGAAACATTTTCATTTTGTTTTTTATCGAGAAAAGACAAAAAATTTGGAAAATATAAAGAAGGGCTAGTTTTATTAAATGGTCAAACAATTCCCAAAAAAGGAGGAGGAGTTTGTCAACTTAGTAATTTGCTTTATTATGCATTTTTACAAACACCTCTTACCGTCATAGAGCGTCATGGCCATAAAATAAAAAGGATTCCAATTTCTGATAAAGAGAGTTTAGATGGGGTAGATGCCACTATTACAAG
>CAMYTM010000056.1 GCA_947297555.1 uncultured Mycoplasmatota bacterium
ATGGATAGAAATAAGAAATTCTTTTTTTGAAAGGTAGTAGAAGTATGAGTAAGATTAAAGTAATGAGTGAGGCGCTTGCCAATAAAATAGCAGCAGGAGAAGTGGTTGAGAAAATTTCTTCTGTTGTAAAAGAATTATGTGAAAACAGTATTGATGCTCATGCGAAAAATATTGTGGTGACTTTAATTGATGGTGGCCTTAAGTTAATCGAAGTATTAGATGATGGAGATGGTATGGATAAAAACGATGCCCATCTTGCTTTTGGTAGACATGCTACAAGTAAACTTTTACGTGATGACGATTTGTTTTTTATTGATACTTTAGGGTTTCGAGGAGAGGCACTTCCCTCTATTGCAAGCGTTAGTAGAGTTATTTTAAAAACCTGTAGTGATACTTTAGGAACTTTGTTAGAAATTAAGGGCGGTAAAGTAGTAAAGGAAGAAGATGCAGATGCCCGTAAAGGGACTAGTATTACTGTGCAAGATTTATTTTATAATACTCCTGCAAGACTTAAGTATTTAAAAAGTGAAGCAAGCGAACTTGCTGGATGTGTCTCCTTAATAGAGCGACTTGCCTTAAGTCATGATAATATTGCTTTTACTCTTACAAATAATGATAAAGTACTAGTCCGAACCACAGGAAGCGGAAATTTACATAAATGTATTCATGAAATATATGGGTTAAATGTTTCTTCTAAAATGTTAGAAATAAGAGCAAGTAATGATGACTTTGATTTATATGGTTATGTTTGTAAGCCAGAAATATTGAAATCGAATCGTAATCATTTTATTACAATGGTTAATGATAGAATTGTGAAGAATTTTGATATTAATCGCGCGATTAATGATGCTTATTATACGTATAAACCTGATACGAAATATCCAATTGTTGTTTTAAAAGTGAATACTGATCCCACTTTAATTGATGTGAATATTCATCCAACAAAGCAAGATATTAAATTATCCAAAATTAATGAACTATACGATTTAATCTATAATACCATTAAAGAGGCTTTGTATAAATCTTTATTAATCCCAGACGCAATTAAAAAGCCAGAATACAATGAAATAAAAGATCATTATGTTGAGAATTTTGTTCGTGAAGTAGAAAAATCTAGCGATGAATATAAAGAGAGTAGCCAGGTAGCCTTAGATTTATCTTATGAAAGCGAAAAAGAAAGTCCTGTTATTCTAAATGAGGATTTAAAAAAGTTAGTATTGTATCCAGTAGGGGTTGCTTTAGGAACTTATATTATTGCTCAAAATGAAGAAGGCGTTTATTTGATTGATCAACATGCGGCTCAAGAAAGAGTAAATTATGAACGATATTTAAAAGCGCTTAAAGAAAGTATAACCTCTACAATAGGGTTATTGTTTCCTATTACAATAGAATTAGCAAGTAGTGAATTTTTAATTGTAAAGGATAATTTAGATGTTTTATTAAATATGGGATTTTTAGTAGAAGAATTTGGTGTTAATACTTTTGTTTTTAAAGAACATCCTACTTGGCTAAAAAGTGGATATGAAGAAGAATCTATTCATAAAATTGTAGATATTTTAATTAAAAACAACGGTAAATTTGATAGAGTGAAGTTTAATGAACATATTGCTATTACTCTTGCCTGTAAGATGAGTATTAAAGCCAATATGCATATAGGTTTAGATGCTGTAGAAGAGTTATTAAATGAACTAGTCTTATGTGATAATCCATATAACTGTCCTCATGGAAGACCGACTATTATTAAATTTTCTCTTTATGATTTAGAAAGAATGTTTAAGAGGGTAATGAATTAACCTAGACTTCTTTCTTTATTTTTGTTATATTTATTTCGCGAGGTGGAGTATATGAAAAATAAGGAAATAGTCAAATTTTTAAAACCTTTTGTGGCTAAGGAAAAGAAATGGATAGTTTTAGCTATTATGCTTTCCTTAGTGAGTAGTTTTATTGGAATTACTTATGGATATTTTTCAGGACTTGCTATGAATTTTGTTACAGAAAATGCATTTAAATTGAGTGTTGTTATTTTATTTTTAAATCTAATGTTGTCTATTTTAAACAATTTGTTTTTTGAACGTTTAGGTACGCTAATATCAACTAGAATGAGTTTTCGAGTTATTGAAAATATTACATTTACTTTATTTCATAAAGTTTTAAAGTTGCCTACAAAAGCATTTGAAGAAAAATCAAGCGGAGAGTTTATCAATCGTATTACTAATGACTCAGAAACGATTACGGATACTATCTCAAGTTTGATTTATATTGCTATTAAACTACTGGCTAGTTTGCTTATTTTCTTTTATGTTCTAGGGAACTCTTTGCTTGTTGCATTTGAAATTTTGCTTTATCTTGTAGGAGTTTATATATTGTCTGCAAAATTTAATAAAAAATTGAATGCTTTGCAAAAAGAAATTCGAAGTGAAAATGATATTTATGTTATGAATGTAAATGAGTCAATACGTGGTATTCGTGAAGTTCGCGCATTAGGGATTAATAAAAATGTAGCCAAAAATTTGAAGGAAATCGTTACTCATTTATTTCAAAAAAGAAATGCTACCATTACTTATGAGAATAATTATTATGCTATGGTAGGTAGTTTAGCGGAGATTTTTATCACTATTGTTTTTGTTACTATTATTGTAGAAATATTTTATGGAAAGGGGTCTTATACTTTTTTAATTGCTATGACTTACTATGTTTATAATTTTCAACATTTGGTTAATCGCTTTGCAACATTCTCTACTCAATATCAAAAGTTAAAAGTATCTGTAGAGCGTATTTATGAAATTGTAAATAATAAATTGTATCAAGATGTTTCTTATGGCAAATATCAAAATGAAAAAATGACTGGAAATATAGAATTTCAACAGGTTTCTTTTCATTATCATGATAATAACAAAGAGATTTTAAAAGATTTTAATTTGGCTGTTAAGGAAAATACTAAAGTTGCTATAATTGGAAAAAGTGGTCAAGGAAAAAGTACGATTTTTAATCTTTTGTTACGTTTTTTTGATGCTACAAAAGGGCGTGTTTTATTAGATGGAATTTCAATAGAAGAATATGACGAGAAAAGTTTACGAAAAAATATTAGTATTATTAGACAAGAGCCCTTTTTATTTAATAAAACAATTTTAGAAAATTTTCAAATTATTCATCCTGACATTTCCTTAAAAAAAGTGCGAGAATATTGTAAAATTGCTTTGCTTGATGATTACATTATGACTTTACCTTATAAATATGATACAAAGATTGGAGAAGGTGGTGTTAATTTATCTGGGGGTCAAAAACAAAGACTTGCGATTGCTAGAGCCTTGTCTAAAAATAGTAAGATTATTTTATTTGATGAGGCAACGAGTGCTCTTGATAATGAATCACAAGAAAAAATAATTAAAGTGATTGAAGAAATTTCTAAAAATCATACAATTATTACAATTGCTCATCGTTTGTCAACTATTATTGATTCAGATGTTATCCATTTAATGGAAAATGGACAAATCGTTGCATCTGGGTCTCATAATGAATTGTTAAAGAAGAATAAGGCTTATCAAGAATTATATAAAAATAATGCGTAAAAGCATTATTTTTTGGTATACTAAGTAGTAGTGATTTATATGAAAGAAGTAAATGTTAAATTAATATCAATGGTGCTTGTTCTTGTAAGCGTTTCTATTTTTATTCTGTTTAAAACGGATAAAAACGCTTTAGTAGTTGCATTAAATAAGAAAAATAATATTAGTGTAAAAATAGAAGAATTAATTAACCAAAATTTAGATAAAGAGTTAATTCGTAATGAAAATTTTAATGATAAATTTGTTTATTTAGAATTTCAAAAAGATGGTATGTGTTCTAGTCATTTTGTTGATGCTAAAACAGGAGAAGAGAAGTATTTTTTAGATTATATAAAAGAAGAAAAAAGAGAACATTTTCAAACGAAAATTAAAGATTTATTGTATTTAAAGTATCCAAATTTTATTGCAGATATTCTTTCTTTAGAAGATAGTCAAAAGACTTATCAAATTTTGCAAAATGAACTTTATATTTTTTATGATAATTCTACTATATCGCCTAAAGTAAATGAAAAACTCTACCTTCGTGTAGATTATCAGGAAATTCAGGATTGCCTTGATTTTCCTGTTTCTCTAGGAGAGAGTACTTCTTTTCAAGATGGTTATACTTATGATAAAAATAAGAAAAGTATTGCTTTTACTTTTGATGATGGTCCTAATGGGGAAAAAACAAATAAAATAGTGAATTTATTGGAACAGAATAAAGCTCATGCTACTTTCTTCATGGTTGGAAATAAAATGGAATATGGAAAAGAAACAATTTTAAATGTATTAAATAAGGGAAATGAAATAGGTAGTCATTCTTATAATCATAAAAATATGAAAAGAATGAAAATAGAAGATATTATAAGTGATGAAGAAAAAACAAAAGAAACATTTTATAATATTACTGGTCGTGAATTAATATATACACGTCCTCCCTATGGAAATATAAACCAAAAAATCAAAGAAAGTTTAAATACTATTTTTATTAATTGGAATTTAGATACTGAAGATTGGTTACATAGAGATAAAAATTATATTGTTAATTATGTGATGGATAATGTTAATGATGGTGATATTATTTTGATGCATGATTTGTATGATTCAACGGTAGAGGCTGTAGAAGAATTGTTGCCAAAGTTGTACGCAGAAGGGTATCAGGTTATGAGTATTAGCGAACTTGCTAAAATAAAAGGAAAATCATTAGATGCACATTCGGTTTATCGTAGTATAAAAGCAGATTAGAAGAAGTTTAGAAGGAAATCATCTTCATCTTCTCCAATAATACTAATATATAAAGAAATAGCACCACCGATTAAAAATAAAAGTGCTGCTATAAGCCCAGCATTGGCAAGAAAAATTTGTTTAGGACTAGAGTGAGGATCTAGTCTTTTTATATGTTTGAAGTTAATATAGGCAAAGTAAAGATAAATAATAAAAGTGACTATAAAAATCTCGGTATTAATAGTTCTAAAAATGTTTTCATCTTTCTTTGTATGTTTTTTTAAATATTCTTTTTCATAGTAATTTGAAATAAGAGCAAACACAGCCAAAAAGATATATACAATCCATATATAATCTTCAATCCGAAGTTCATATAATGTTTCACTATCCATACTATTATAGCCC
>CAMYTM010000057.1 GCA_947297555.1 uncultured Mycoplasmatota bacterium
TTTCATCAAAAATATCAAGTATTGATTGCTTTACATGATAATCCAAAATAAGATGATCATACAGATTATATCCTTTATTACAATACTTAGCAAGCAAACTCATAAGAGCGATATTGTGCGTAACAATTAACATGTTTTTTTCAGGGCCAATAAGCGCATCCAACAAAAAATCTTCCATACGTTTTTGAACATCTAAAATAGATTCACCATTTTCTAATTTAAAATTAAAATCATGCTCTTGCATTCCTTTTAAATATCGAAATTCATTCGTGCCAAGTTCTCCTACTACACGCTCATTCAGTCTCTTATCTATAACTAAATCAATACGTTTATCCTCTGCTATATATTTCCCTGTATTCATCGCCCCAAAATACTCAGAAGTATATACAACTTCAACACTCTCTAAAACTTGCATTTTAACTAAAGAAACAGCCAGTTCTTCGCCTTTTCTACTCAACATCGTTTTTTTTCTAACACTTTTAAAAGTCGTCTCTTTTGAATGAATAACATTCATTTTACTCACTAAGTTATTACTTACAAAATATAAATGTTTCATTTAGAAAACCCTTCCTAACACACCATAAGAAAAAATTAACATAATAATACCTGCCAGAATAACTCCGCAAAGTGCCGCAAGTAAAGACTTTTTCTTATCCATATCAAGAAGTGCTGCAATTAAACACCCCATCCAAGCACCAGTTCCTGGTACAGGAATACCAACAAACAAAAACAACCCTAAATACTTTAAATTCTCGATTTTTTCTTGTTTAGAATGTGCTTTTTCTTCACACCAAAGCACAACTTTTCCTAAATGTTTCCACTCTCTCATTTTACGAAATATTGGATTAATAAACCATAAAATAAAAGGAATAGGAAGAATATTTCCAATAAAGCATAAGAAAAAACTTTGCCACATAGGAAGATCAAATATACTGGCTGCAATAAGCCCCCCTCGAAGTTCTAAAATAGGAACCATACTAATAATAAAAATAACTAAGTATTTACCAAATAAACTTCCAGAAATCCCACCAAACAAACCTACTATAAAATTGGCTAACTTTTGTGTCATACTCGCATCACCTCTTAAATCTTAATCTTAATCCCCACTAATTATAACTATTTTACCATAGAATCTATTTTTTTACTATTGCCTTTTACATAAAGAAATATAGAAATTTTAAAGAAAAGACTTCGATGTTTTTTACTATCAAAAAAAAGACTTATTGAATCCTTAATGAAAGTAACTTTTACTTATGAACATCCTTATTAGAAAGATATAATAAAATGTGTAAATTTCTCTTTAGTAAAATTGGAAAATAAAGGTTTGTCATTGGAGTATAACTGTTCCCATTACGAATCAATCCTAATAAATGAAGATTTTCCTCTTTGTCTACCTTAGCAATAAAATAATCACAAAAATAGTTCTTTTCCAATCCAAGTTGGTATGTTCTCCCCTTATCATATTTACAGACAAACTCTATATCATTTGGATCAAAATAATAAATAATTTTTTCAAAAGAACTTAATTTTTATTCTATAAAATTAGAGAACAGTGAACTATAAGACAAACGTCCTTCTTGAACATGACAATATACACTAAAACTATTTTCTAAAATTTCTTATATATTCCAAGTAAATGAGCAATAGACCATGGAGATACTTCAAAAAAAATTCTTTCTCCACTTGCCAAGTAAATTTGATATTGATTATAATGCAAACATTATTTTCATAATTTTCGACTATATCTCGAATTCTATCGATTAAATTATCAAAATCTGCTTTTGTATGAATTGTCATCTAAAAGTTCCCCCTTTTTGAATTGTTGGTTTATATACTAACACATACCCACCTCCCCCGTTTGTCACTCCCTAAAAAACAAATAAAAAGAAAAGAACACAAGAGGTTCGTGTTCTTTAAAAGTGTGAGTTTGAGTTTATATGTTATTTAAAATTGTATAGAGTTATCGTTTCTTTATATATACTATTTTTTAACTTATAGACATCCCTTCCTTTCTATGACTTAAGTCTACCAAAAGAATATGAAGAAATGGTGAAGTCTAAGTGAAACATTCTACTACTTTACAATTTCAAAATAAAAGGTAGTTCCATGGCTTTTTTTACTATGCACCCCATACTTAAATTTATGCATTTCTAAAATATTGCGGACTATGGATAATCCTATTCCCGTTCCAACAACATTACGCTTGTGATTCTTATCATTTTTATAATATTTATCCCAAATATAAGGAAGATCTGCACTTTTAATACCTTTTCCTGTATCCATAATTTCAACTAAATAACTTTCTTTTTTCTCAGTAATGCGAATCACTATCTTTTTATCTTTTCCCGTGTAATTAATCGCATTGTTCATTAAATTATAAATAACTTGATTGATTTTATTTTGATCGGCATGTACCATCGCCACTTCTGGTAATTCCAAAATAAAATGATAATTTTCAGTTTCTTTCATAATATCATAACGATTTAAAACAGTTTTAATTTGCTCTACTAAATCGTATTCCATAATACTTAATTTTTCACTATTTGATTCCATTTTTGACAAATCTAACAAATCATTCACAAGCGTATTTAACCTATCTGTCTCCTCAATAATAATATTTAAATCTTTGTTTCTCTTGTCTTTATCTTTATAAGAAATATCACGAACCATCTCAGCATAGGCTTTAATCATCGTAAGAGGAGTTTTTAAGTCATGACTTACATTCGCCAGTAAATCACGTCTTAACTCATCTATTTTTTTCATATCTGTACACGCATTATTCAAAGTACTGGCAAGTTCATCAATCTCAAGAGTTCCATTTGCTTGAAAAACTACATCATAATTACCACGCCCCATTTCTCTTGCTTTTTTCGTAATATTGATAATGGGTTTTGTAATCTTTTTAGATAAAAAGTATGCAATAAAACAAGCAAAAACTAACACCAAAAACATAATATAAATAAGTTGTCCTTTTAAAATAACACTAGTAGAATCAATATCTTCTAAACTACTATATATAAAAATGTAACCAATATCAATATTAATACTATATAAATATGCCTTTGATTTATAAGTAGGATGAATTAACTTTACAGCATTTTTTTTACTCGTTTTTTCTTTTAAACTGTTCTTAATTCTATTAATGCTACTAATATTCTTATCAAGACCACAACCAACTTGCAAAGTATTATATGTAACTTTGGTTCCATAATTAGATTCATATTCAATACAAACTTCATTTTGATAAGCAAGAGTAGTAAGTATACTATCTAAATTATCCAAACTCGTAGTATCAATTTGATTAACCAAAGCATTCATTTTTTTAATTTGAAAATGTTCATAACTAAATTGTAAAAATAAAACTTGAAATAACCATAAAAAAACAATAATTCCTAAACTAAATAAAATAAGATAAAATAAAGTTTTTAAATTTAAACTATTTTTTTTCCCCTTAAAGAAATCCAATAATTTTTTGCTTTTACTCCTTATATTCAAACTTATATCCCACTTTCCTAATCGTTACTATAAAATCACGATAATTCCCTAAATTGTTTCTAAGTGTTTTCACATGGGTATCCACTGTTCTATCATCACCATAAAAATCATATCCCCAAATATTTTCTAATAAATTTTCACGGGATAAAGCAATATTTTTATTTTCAATTAAGTAAATGAGTAAATCATATTCTTTTGGTGTTAAATAAATCGCCTCACCATCTACATACACTTCATGAGCATTACAATCAATTTCCAAACCCTTAAACTTATACATAGAATTGGTGCTTTGATTACGTTTCGTTACTGCCTTAATACGAGCAATCAACTCTCTTGGACTAAAAGGCTTTGTAACATAATCATCTGCTCCTATATCAAAACAGGTTAGTTTATCGTATTCTTCACTTCTAGCAGACAGCATAATAAAAGGAACGTTACTAAATTTACGAATTTCTTTTACGGCTGTATAGCCGTCCATTTTAGGCATCATAATATCCATAATTACAACATCAAAATCATTATTCTTTACTAAATCAATGGCTTCATACCCATCATTTGCTTCTAAATAATCCATGTTTTCTAACTTCAGATATTCTTTTATAACATCACGAATTAATGCCTCATCATCCACGATTAAAACTTTCATGCACTTCACCTCGTAACTATATTATAACGAATTTGTGAGAATATAGTGAAAAAAGAAAAAATCTATAAAGTTTTTTCTTATAGATTAACATAATCTTTTATCGTAATAATGAGCAGTTAATTTTCGAATTTTTCCTTCTTCTATTTCAGCAATATATCCCGTATAATTTTCATACATGGGATGGTTGATATCCTCTGACATCACTTTAATTCTTGTTTCTTTTTGTTGCCTTTCAAATTCATTAGGCACAATGCTTTTAAAAAATTCTCTTCCTATTTTCTCTTCTTCTGTTAATTCTTTAGTTTTTTGGTTTTCCATTTCTTGAAGCAAATATTCTCTTACTTGTTTTGCGATTGCACCACCTAATACTTTTACTTCAAAAACTTTATCATATATTTCTTTTTTGCAAAGAATATTTAGGCAAGGGTCAAATACAAATTCTTCTCCATCAAACTTAAAAACAATCCAAGAATGATAATAGTCCTTATGTTTAGAAAACTTTAAATACCCTCGACTAATATAATCGTTATCTTGAAAAAAACAAATAGTACTTGCAGTCGTTTCCCAACACCAACCTTCAAGATAATCTTTTTTCATTAAATATAAAATATTTCCTACACATTCTCTAAATTCTATGGTTAAGTTTTGAAGACATTTCTTTACATATTCTAAAACTATTGGAGAAACATATTGATTCTTTAAAAAGTCAAACTTTTCTTCTTTCACTAACAGTTCTTCTTCATATAAATCTTTACAATTTATTAGTTTCATTTGTAATATATCAAAAGAAATCATATCATTTCATCTCCTTATTATTAAAATACGTATATAAAAAATCTATAAAGTTTTTCCTTATAGATTTATCTTGTATGTCCTTGTTCTTTATCTAGAGAATCAGATATTAATTCACCATTATTGTTGTAAAATGATTGTCTTACATTTCCTTCTTCATCTAAATAAGTTACAATATAACCACTTTTCACAAATTCACCATCACTTGAAAGGCTAAATG